>NC_014387.1:307000-614000 GCF_000145035.1 Butyrivibrio proteoclasticus B316 | reverse complement strand
AAGCATTCTGGAACATGATCATAAACTCGAGCTCTTCATCACTTGATACTCCAACGATCTGCTCTCTTCCTGAAGAAACCGCTGAAACTGTTTCTTCCTGTGCCTGTGAGATTGATTTATACACATCTCCTGAGTTGGCGACCTGTGAAACAAGGCTGTTATAATAAGTTACGAAGCTGTTTCTTGTTGAAACGTTTGGATTTAATATGTACTCTTCTTTTGTAAATGCCTCTTTTAACGCGGTCATAGTAGCTGTGTCTTCGCCGCCGTCAATCATCCTGAAGGTGAAAAGAGTAGGATCCTGAATGAGTTTAGGATTAACCTGAGTGTTCATGATGGTAAAGCCAGTATTGATCGATCCTGCAGGCTTATCCTCGCTTATTTCATAGGTCAGCTGATCCGTAGGATTGGCTTCCACAAAAAGAGCAAAATCAGCAGGGAAGCCTACCGTCTTATCAAGTGTCGCCGGGTTGGATTCTGCATTTATCATAACTTCGTTGATCTTGGTCATGATCGCATGTATCATCTGGTCGAACTCAGCCTGAACGTTCATTATTACTGACTGGGCTATATTGCTGTTATAGTAATTCTCATCCTCAACGATATCGTGGTAAGTTGCGTTGTGATCACCTCTTGCCAAAAGAACTGCTTTGAGCTTACCGATATCAGTATTGGTTGTAGTTGAGATTGTTGTCTGAAGGTTATATAAGTGTCCGCCTGCAATTGATGTTATGATCTTATTGCCTTCCGCATCAACTTCTGTCTTGGCTGCGTACTCCCAGTAAGGAGTTGCATATCCTACAGGGCTCTCCGGCGGCTCAACATGTTCAGTTGTGATAAGTCCTATGTGATTGACGTGGTCTGTAGTTACAAATGAAGATCCTTCAAAAAGAACTGAAACATTTCCAAATATATCTTCGTGATATTCAATCTTTCCGTATTCTCCAAGCTTGTCTAACAGGCCATTTCTCTCATCTCTTAGGTCATTAGCTTTTTCCTGCTTGCCTGACTCTATATAAACGATATCTTCATTGATCTTACGAATTCTGTCGCCGATATCGTTAATCTCTTTTACCATTACAGATACTGTAGAATCTAGATTTTCCTGATAAGATACAAGGCCGTTATATACGCTCTTGGCTCTTGTAAGGAATTCATTTGCACGTGTCACCATGGCACTCTGGTTAACTGCTGAGCAAGGATCCTTGGCCAGCTCCTGCACAGATACCCACAAATTGTTAAGCGAATCAGCAAACTCTGTTCCGTTCATTTCCTGAAGCTGATCTTCAATCTCTTCAAGTGCTTTGGTAGAAACATCATAAAAAGCGTATCTCCCTTTTTCCTGTCTATAGGAAAGATCGAGAAATTCGCTTCTGACCTGCTTACAGTGATTGTAGTTAACGCCTGTTCCAATCTGCTTGGGAGCAATGGTGTCATAACGCCTCTCAAGAGTCTGATAAGCTCTGGTTCCCTGTGACACCTGCTGCCTTGTGTAGCCTTCAGTATCAACATTCGCCATATTATGTGCCGTTGTATTAAGGGCATTTTGTGATGTCTGCAGTCCGGATTGGCCTACATAAAGGTTCGCCATAAGTGACATGGTGTATTCTCCTTTTATCCTAAAAAAGGCAAAATTAAAGACACTATCGGGAAATTGTCTATCCCGGGTGGGTTATCTACATGCTTGGTAGCCTCTCATCTGATCCTCTAATCTTGGTATTTCCTCGTTAAATGATCAGATGAAATACTACATTACTGCTTTGCATCAAACCCGCCCGATGTGTAACCTAGACAATCGCCTGTAGTGTCTAAAGCTCTGGAATAATTTGCTGTCTGTGGAGCTCTTCTAGACGCCTGGATGATGTTCATCTCAAATCGAACCATTTCGAGGGAGCTCTTTAAGAGTTCCTGGTTCTGTCCGTTTACACGTCTGACATTTTCAACTACGAAGACTAATCTGTCGCGTTGCGTTGCCAGACTCTTCTGATCTTGTGGTCTCTTTTCCAAAATCTCGATCAGATCGGTCAGTTTTAATGAATCAACATCCTTGTTAAGTACGCAGGCAATGTTCTCCATCGCCACGATTCTCTCTTTTTCAAGGCGCTGGATCTTGCCTATCACGCACTGCTCTTCATCCGTGATATCCGCAAGTGCCTTAAGATCGCCTGACACGATAATAGCGGTCTTTCGGCTCGACAACCCCAGTAATTGCTCGTACATGGTGCATTCATCGTCGAGAACCTGCACCAAAGTTTCCATCAAACTAGCCACTGGAATTATCCTCCTTATTCTTTGATATATTCAATTTGTAATATGGCTCAGGCTATTCATCCTGTATACCTGCTAAATTAGCCATTTTGGTTTACCTTTTTCAGTCCCACCCGCGATGAGTCATCACGAACAGGGCCGTTTTATCATAAACCTTCGAAAGCTTCGTAGTTAGCAAGCATTTTATCTGCAAAGGCCTCTCCACTCACATCATAAGTTCCGTTCTTGATAGCAGCTTTGTACTTAGCTACAACGTCCTCCCTGACATCTGGAGCTGCGCTTACAGCCTGTTTAGCAACCTGAATATCCTTACCTATAGAAGAAAAAGATACAGTATCCCTGATATCATTTGTCTTCTTGGTCGGCTGTGCCTTACCTACTTTGTTGTTTGAATAAACTTGCTGAACCTGACTGTATGCTTCTATACGCATATTCTTTTCCTCCTTCCCTGGAGTATTTTGTTATCTACTTCTTTTATCGGTAGATTGGTCTACTAACTTTAGTTTGATCACTCTAATCTGATCTCGTAGATTTTTCTACTCTTTTTATCGGTAGATATTCATATTACTTTAGTTTCTAAATGATATATCAGAAACAATTTGCTGAAGGTCTTCCCCTAGTCCTCCATGCCCGTAATATGTGCTTTCTCCAAGGATTTCAACACTTTTTATTGGTTTCCGTTATTTATATCGGTTATTCTTTTCAAAAACTTTAGAGTTATTTTAGAAATTTTTTTGTGAACTTTTTGTGACTTGATCTTTTTAGTGTACTGGTCTTTTTCTTAATGCGCTTTTTTATTCTTAGCAAAAGGTTATGCACCCCTTTATGATTCTATTGTTAACGTAGGAATACTGTCTTGGGACCGATGTTTTATACTCAAGACACTGATATTAACATTTGCGGCTAATGTAAAATGATGCCTTTTAGAATTCTATCAGCCTAACATGCTTGGAAAAGACTATTTCGGCTAATATTAAAATCTGCCATCAGGTCCATATGTTAGCCGAATTTTCAAAAATAGGTCCTCTTCGGCTAATCACTTGTCACTGTAGTCGTTAAGTTTATTAGCCGAAATCCATCATTAAAGGCCTTTGCGGCTAGTCTCTTACAATTCTAATCACATTCTACTTACCCGAAAACCTCATTTCATTGTCATTGCGGCTAATAGCGCGCTATTATTCTGCGTATAGCCATTAGCCGCAACCAATCTTTTCATATGTTTTCGGCTAAGATTACTCAAAGATTGTCGTAGATCATTGCTCCCTCTATCACATTCTCGCAAGATCTATCTGGTGCACTGTACCTACGCCGCCGCTCTCTCGTAGAAACAACCCGCTAGCTCGCATCATCGCTGTAACTGCCATGCTTGAAGCAATATCTACGCTTGCTGGATTCACCGCAATATTTGCATCTGCTCCATTATTCACATCCGCTCCATTGTTAGCATATCCCTCTTCATCATGCTGACTTGCGTAGCTTGCACCTCCTGATAGCCTTGATGGATCATGCACATCTCCCTCATCCCCGTAATAGGTGTACGCTGTCGGTGCGCTTCCAAGATAGATTGCCCCAACATCAGCTTCCTGTAGGGACAAAAGAGTATCCTCGCCATCCTCACCCCTTAGCCAGACCTGAAGTTTACCGTAAACCTCGTCGTTTTCATCGATCCAGCCATTTCCATCACTGTCATACCGGGCAAGATCCTTGAATCCATCACCACTCTTTGTACCAAACAATTCGCTGCCATCATTGATGATGCCATCCCCATTCATATCATAGGTCAAAAAACCTGTTCCAGGCCCAAGGCCCCTTATCTTATCCTCCTTGCCATCGCAGTCAATATCAAAGTAAAAGCTCTGATCGCTTATACTTGTGACATTGCTTCCAACATTGATAACAAGCGGATCTATCAGATTAGCCGCTCTTGCCATGGTAACTCCAGCGTAGGACTCAAAACGCCTGGATAAACTGAAATTCACATTAAAATCAATCTGTCTTCCATCCTCTGTCAGCGCTATCCCCTGACCGGAAAAACTTGTTGCCTCTTCCTCCACATGGCTTGTTTTAATAGATGTCACACTGACAAAGCTATTCTCATTCAGCATATTTGCTGTTTCTCCAAGTGTCTCTTTGTACCTGGATCTTGCCTTATCCCCTCCAATAAGCTGCAGGAAACTTAATAGGCTCTCCAAAAGATTTGCCCTTATCCTTGCAATCTGCTCGTGAAGGCTCTCCTCTGAACTTGTAAGATAAGCTGATCTTGCGGACTTCAAATTATTATAATTGTCGCTCCCCATAGATATCTCAGACTGATTTCCGTTCATCTCAAAAAGATCCGACAATTTGCTTCTTTCTGTCCCACTTTTTACATTAATCTTTCCTTCAGCATTCTTTGCACTGCTCTCTTCTATCTTATCTTGTCCTGTAACTACCTCGCCCTGCCTCTGCAGATTGTCCAAAAAAGACTCCCTCGTCATCACCCCACTACTTATCGATACCGTGTTTTCCTCGTAATAGTGACTACTTGACACTAGATTAACGTTACTTTGTGCAATTTTCATGGTGCCTCCTTGATTATGAAGGTCATTATTTCGTAGCATTTTCCTTCTACTACAAAAATAAAAAACCTCCATGTAAAAGATTTACTCTTCCATGAAGGATCACGCTTTCCTTAGCTTATTCCCAATTCAGAAATATTCATTTGTTACCCAATTTCTGCTGGTGGCCAGAGATAACAAATACACAGTCAAATTACTGATTGCTGGTGGTGGTATTGGTTACCCATCAATAATCATCGTGTCCTTATTGATATCGGCACAGACCAGTCTCCAATTAAGGTAAAAGAAAAAAGACTAAATATTCAGATTTTTTAATATAAAATCGAAAAGCGGCCACCATACGATGACCGCTCTAAACATACTACTCTCCATACCTATCATGTGACAGCACATAAAATGTATTCTGCTCAAGGAACACATAGCCTGTCAGGACACTTGCATACTGATCCCACAACCCGCTATCGAGAACCAGCAGTGAATCCTCATCCGCAAGGAATCCCTCTACGCCGCCATCAAGGCAGTTTAAATTTCCCTTAGTGTTACAGGTAAAAACATAATCAAGTTCCCAGTGACCTCTGTCACCAACATATCTACCTCTGTCATAGGCAATATACGCATCACATCCGGCATATTCACCGCTGGTATTATCACAGAACTCTGTCATATCATGTCCAAACTGATCAACCGGATTACCGCCCTCACCAAGATCCTTGTACTGATATATTTGAACACTTGAATAAAAGAGGCAGGCCAAAGCAACAAGGAGAACAAAAACCCTTTTCTTCATTGTCTTGCCCAGCATATCTGAAATCTCAATAGCCTCTATCGAGACAATCCATATTACTGCAATATATGCCGGATCAATGTACCAGGTCATGTAATGCCCTGCCAAAGTGTAAACTCCAATAGGTACACAGTAGGCCAGAATGGATAGATATCTTCTTTTTATAAAAAAGAAAACATCTCTGCCAAATATTCTGAACCAGTTTCTAAGATTTCTCTTTTCCGGAAGCCCGGCTCCCTTATAGGAATCATCCGTTACTCCGTGTACAAAATACATTACAAGCCTTACCAGCAAAAGAGCTGCGAGAAGCCAAGTTACCTTCTCTCTTGAAATATCTCTTAGATAATCAAGAGTTATTCCGCTTCTGGTCTGATCTCCGGCTTCTCCAAGGGTAATACAGCGAATATATTTAAATCCATCAACCTGATAACGAGCCGCTCCCCACACTACAGTTGGTAGAAGACCTGCCAATATTCCAAAGACGCTGTCCTTGACATTAAGCTTTTTGTAAATAACAGGTAAATACAAAAATCCAACAAGCAAAAATACCACGACATGCATACTCTTGGTCATAAAACCAAGCCCCACTGCAGCCCAGTACACAACTATCATTCGCGAATCGCCCCTGGCAATTTCAGACAGAGCAAAAATTGCTATCGCGTAGAACAAACCAAACAGAGCATCCATATCGCCAGCTCTGTACATATGCATGTCAAAGCACTGCCACAAAACAGGGAAAACAGCTGCCGCTGCCAGAGCATATCTGTTATCAAACCGCTTATACAAATAAATGCAGATAACGATTATAGTCAAAAGACCTGCCACAGCCGAATAGAAACGAAGTCCCATAAGGTTTGTTCCAAAAATCTTAAACCCTATAAGAATTCCCCATAGTCCAAGAGGCGGTTTAGAGGCATAGTCAATTTGTCCTCTAAGGGTCGGAACAAGCCAGTTACCACTCTTGAACATTTCAAAAGCATTTATACCGTACCAAGCTTCATCAGTAACATTTATCGTACCGACATCCAATTTGTAGAAAAGCCTGATTATGATCACCGTAAAAAATGCAATCAACAAACAAATCTGTCTTGTTCTGTAAACATTAATATTTCTCATAATACCAAATCCCACTTACAATACTTCTACTAGTACAATTCTTCTAATACTACCAGTAATTCAAATCGCAAAAAGAATTACAAATATGTAACTCTCGTAAAAACCACTATGAATATCCCTGATCACTCCTCAACGTCCCTCTCTCTCGGGCCGCTTACTTCTCCTGATATAAAATGTCTCCTACATACGGAAACATAAGACTCATTGCCACCCATCATGATCTGCTCACCGCTTCTGACGATCTTGCCATTATGAACACGGGCATTAAAATGAGCCCTTCTGCCGCACCAGCAGACAGTAGGGACTTCCTCTATATAATTGGCAATCTCCATAAGTCGCTTGGAACCTGTGAAAAGATGACTCGTAAAATCAGTACGAAGTCCATAACAGATAACCGGAAGGTCATACTTATCCACAACAAGAGCCAGCATATCAACCTGCTCTTCTGTCAAAAACTGCGCTTCATCAACAATTACGCAGTCCAGTTCCTTCCATGAATCAGATTTCCCCGTGAGCCATTCATTCTGAACAGTCTCTAAAAACTCCTCAACAAATGTGCACTCTGCACTAAGTCCCATGCGGGATTTGACAGTTTTTTCCCCATCCCTGTTCTCTGTCTGAGGTTTCAGAATAATAGCGTTCTGCCCCTTCTCATAGTAATTGTAGCGCACCATCAGCGCATTTGCTGTCTTGGAGCTTCCCATTGCTCCATACCTGAAATATAACTTTCCCATACTTTCCCCCAATTATTTCTTGATTTGTATTATTACAGATCTTCTCCTCAAGACTCCCCTTGCAATACAACAAGCTTATTATATGGAATCTCGATTCCGGCATCTGCAAATCTCTTCATGATCTCAACAAGGCAATCTGAACATGTAGTTGGATTATCCTTGAAATCCCGGGTTTCCACTAGAACCCTCAATGTAACTCCGCTGTCCCCGCAGTTCTTGCACAGTACTTTGGGCCTTGCTCCATAATGGTTTGGATGCTGCTCAACAACGTCAGCCATGATATCCATAGCCTTCTGCATGTCAGTTCCATAGGCCACAGATACAGTTATAGGAAAAGAATAAGAGCGGTCCTGAGTGTAATTGATGACCGTAGCGCTTCCTACAACTGAGTTTGGCACATATATTCTCTCATTCTGATAAGTCTTGATAACAGTGTGACGAAGAGTTATATCCTCAACATAACCGGGATCAATAGAATCAATGGCAACTCTGTCTCCAATATCAAAAGGCCTTGACCTTGACGCAGAAAGGGCAATACCCGCAAACACGTTACTAAGCGTAGACTGGGCTGCAAGACCTATTACAACCGCCGCAATTCCTGATGATGCAATAGCTGTCTCCCAGGTCTTACTAAAGGCCGGAATTCCGCTAAGCGCAGTAAGAACCGCAACTGCCCAGAAAAATGCCATTATAATACCTTTTAGGAAAATAAGATGAAGCTTACCACGAAGCCTCTCCTTGCTAAAGAGTTTGTTCATCACTACATTAAGAATATAAGCGATGACAAACGGCAGAATATACTTTAAGAAAACATCCAAAACTTCTTTCATACTAATAATTCATACTCCCACAAATTCTTTTTCCATAAATTCTATTACATATACTCAGAAATTAAAATAAATAAACGGATTGTGCGCCCCAAGTATAAGAAATGAAACAGCCCACAAAAAGACAAATCCCACACAAAGAGGAGTTATAATTGCTGTCGCATTACCAATCTTAGTTTCACCAAGCTTTGCCCCCAAAACTTTAACTACAGGTGTAGAGAAAAGGACTCCAAGAATAAGAAAAGCTCCATATTCCCTCATGTTATATATCACTGTGTCATCAATAGTAAATCTATTGCCGTAATAGCCAACCATAGCAAGGCAATATTTGATTCCATAGGACAAACTTGATGAATTAAAGATTACCCATCCGAAGTTCACACATAAAAGTGTTACTATCTGCCATAAAACCTTAAAAGCAACTAGTTTTCTTTTATCCGGTTTGATCAGATATTTTTCAACTACCAGTAAAACGAAATATCCAAGCCCCCATGCTATAAATGTGTAATTAGCCCCATGCCAGATACCAGTCAAAAGCCATACTGCAAGCATATTTAGAATATGCCTCCAAAAAGGAACTCTTGATCCTCCGAGAGGAATATACACATAATCTCTAAACCAACTGCTGAGTGAAATATGCCATCTGCGCCAGAATTCTGTCACAGACTTTGAAACATATGGATAATTGAAGTTTTCAAGAAAATGAAAACCGAACATCTTACCCAGACCAATAGCCATGTCAGAGTATCCTGAAAAGTCAAAGAAAATCTGCAAGCTAAAGCATATTGCTCCCAACCACAGGAATGTCGGATTCGCTGTAGCTACATCAGTTCCAAAAGAGCTCGACGCAACCTCAGAAAGATTATTGGCTATGATCACTTTTTTTCCAAACCCTATCATAAAACGCCTAGCGCCATCAGCAAATGTCTCAATATCTGACGTTCTGTTAAGAATCTGATCCTCTATCGTAGAGTATCTGACTATAGGTCCTGCAATCAACTGCGGAAAAAAAGAAATATAAAGTGCCACATAAAGCGGATTCTTCTGAACCTTCACCGTTCCCTTATAAACATCGATCACATAGGACAGTGCCTGAAAGGTGAAAAAAGAAATGCCTATGGGCAAAGCTATTCCCTTAAGCTGCAGACTTGCGCCGCTGACTTTGTTAGCAATAGTAATTGCGAAATCAAGGTATTTGTACACAAATAGAATTCCTATGTTAAGAACAACATCCAAAACCATCAGAACTTTAGAAAACGCTTTATCTCTTTTCTTATCTATAATAAGTGCAAACAGATAGTTGAGCGCAATTGAGCCTATCATAACAAAAACAAATTTAGGCTCGCCGTATGCATAGAATCCAAGACTAGCTACCAGTAATATGTAATTTCTATATTTATCCTTAGAAATATAATACAGTACTAAAACCAAAGGCAAAAAATAAAACGTAAATAATAAACTTGAAAAAACCATTTTTTCCCAATTATCCTTAATTATTTCACTTTTTCGTTCTACCTATTGTATCATTTTTCTCCCAAAATAATAAGAGGCAGGAACTCCAAGTTCCTTAAGTGGCTTTAAGAGTGCGTTTTTTCTCCCTGCGCAGTTACTCTTGTAATGTAATCAACAAAGATAGCTCGTCTTAATTGGATACTTTTCCACTTCATAAATTTTTTAGAAAAAAGAATGTTGACATTCTGTTCCACATGTTCTATAACATACTTAAACAAATTGTTAGCAGTCTTTCAAGGTGAGTGCTAATTACATTTTGCACAAGGCTTGCGGATAGCTAACAACTTTCACAAAACCAACACTACAACAAATAATTATAGAAAAGGAGCGTGATTTTTATGTTGATGCCTATGCTTTGGAGTAACAATGATATTTTCGATGAGATGGATGATCTTTTTAACAGAGGATTCTGGGGATGGAATGATGACAGTTGCCGCAGAGACGGCACAAACCACGTAGATGATGCTCGCAGAAATGCTCTTGCAGGTAGCAGCCTCATGAGAACAGACGTGATTGAGAAGGATAACTGCTATCAGCTAGAAGCTGAGCTTCCCGGATTCAACAAGGAAGATATCAATATTGATCTCAAGGACAACCTGCTGACAATCAGCGCTTCCCACAGTGAGAACAAAGATGAGAAGGACAACGATGGCAAGTATATCCGCCGCGAGAGAAGATCTTCATCTTACCAGAGATCCTTCCGCGTAGAAGGCCTTAAGCCTGAAGATATCATCGCTCAGTACAGAAACGGAGTTCTGACCGTCAATATTCCCAAGAAGGAAGCACTTCCTGAGAAAGAGGAAGTTCACAGAATTGAGGTTAAGGACTGATGACCAAGTTGCATCCAGCTTTAGTTGATGTCATACTGGTAAATAATAGGTAAATGGATATTTATAGCTACAGCCCGGGAAATCCCGGGCTGCTTTTTTGCACTCAATACTGTTAATTTATATTAACTGTGCATCTATATAATTCTATATAATTACATCGCATCTATATAATCCTATATAATTCTATATAATTATGTCATATCTATATAATACGATATAATTCCATTTTATCTAAATAATCCTCATACCGTATATAAAAAGTCTTCATTCCATGTTAAAATATATTCACTATATCGTATATCATAATATAGTAAACAACTAAATATTTATCTCAATTATTCCTCGCAGTTCCTGGATGTTCTGCGAGGCTAACGCGAAAGGGGATGTTACAATGTTCGAACAGGTTAAACTTAGTTATGACGCAAATGCACTTGAGCCCCATCTTGATCAGCTGACCATTGAAACTCATTATGGTAAGCACCATGCTACTTACACCAAGACCTTTAACGAACTTGCAGAAAAAGCCGGTGTAGCAGGCAAATCAGTGGAAGAAATCCTTGGATCACTGGATCAGATTTCTGACGAGACACTTAGAAAAGGCCTTCGCAATCAGGGCGGCGGCTATTACAACCACAACCTGTATTTTGAAGCATTTTCTCCAAATCCTGCCAAGGCTCCTACAGGAAAACTCCTTGAAGCCATTAACAGAGACTGCGGAAGTGTCGAGAACTGTATAGATGCCCTGTCCAAGGCTGCTGCCGGACAGTTTGGCTCTGGCTGGTCATTCCTTTCTACAGATAAATCAGGTAAGCTCTATGTGAGCGCATCCCCTAATCAGGATAACCCTATCAGTGAGGGAACAGGCAGAACACCTATCCTGGCACTTGATGTCTGGGAGCACGCATACTACCTTAAGTACAAGAATCTCAGGCCTGACTACATCAAGGCATTTTGGGAAATCCTTGACTGGAAAGTAATAGAGGCTAACTACGAGAAAGCAATTGGATAATTCTGATCAGCGCTCGAGATAATAACGAAAATCAAGCCTGCAGGTATCGTCATGATACTTGCAGGCTTTTCAATAATAAATAGCTATATACGTCATATACTATTTTATTCCTCATCCTCATCATCCATCTCATCAAATGCAATGATCGAATCAATAATATCTTCAAAGTCCTCCTGGAGTTCTTCAAGAGTATCCCCTTCATAGGTATAAATATGACCGTCAATTTCCACTTCTCCTGTGTAGAAATCAAGCTTCTCATCATATTCTACTGTTCCGATGTATCCTTCGTATTCTAATTTTTCTTTTGACATTTCAATCCTCCAAAAAAGTGGGAAGTGGGAAATTTCTGGTATCTTCATTTCCCACTTTTTATAATCTATTTCCCACTTCACTTCCCACTTACTTATAAACTATTTCCCTCTGCACCACGAAGCTCAATAGGAACAGCACGCAGTCCACCGGAATCTTCACAACAAACTCAGGCACCATAGGTAGTAACCCGGTAAAAAATGTTACGAGTCCGCCACTAAGAAGCATTATGCAAACCGCAAGCACAAAATACTTGATCGCTGCCTGAGATTTACTGCCCTTCCCTTTGAACACAACCTTATAATTTATGAGAAAGTTATAAATTGCAGAAATCACTCTTGCAAGAATCGTTGCCAGCATTACATAACCTATAGCCACAGGTACATTTCTAAACATACTGCAGAAAATACTGAACATCACGATATCAACTATGCTAGATGAAAGTGATGAGAACAGAAACTTCACAAACACCGCATAAATCCTGATTGAATCAAGTATGGGATTAAAGTGACTGGACTTATTCTCCTCAAGGTAAATAGTCTTGATCGGCACTTCCACAATCTTAATGCCAAGTTCCTTGGTGGCAATCAGCATATTTGTCTCAAACTCAAAGCGTTCGCCCTTCTCTGTTAAAAGATATTTCATAAACGGAACGCTGATTCCGCGAAGCCCGGTCTGAGTATCGCTGATAGATAGTCCCAGTAAAAGCTTCATAACGCGGCTCGTAGTCTTGTTACCAAATACAGATCTGGCAGGAATTCCGGATTCGTTGAAATTGCGGCAGCCAAGGACAAGAGTCTCGCCTTGACATGAATCTACTTCATCCACTGCAACCAATGTACTACCGACATCTGAAGTAGTAGCATTATCTGACTTCCCAACGCATGCCTCAATCAGTGCCTTCTTACACTTCTCTATATCTTCCGTAGTATGCTGTCCATCTGAATCCGCAGTAATTACTCCCAAAAGATCCTCATAGGTATTCAGGCAATAGTTGAAAGAGGTCTTGAGTGCACGCCCCTTTCCCATATTCACAGCATGAGTCAGGACAGTAGCGCCTTTCTCAGAAGCACCTTCAAAAATCTGTCCAAACCTGGCCTTATCTGAGCCATCATTAACAACTATCACCGGGCCAAGCCCTGCATTATTAAGTTCATCTATTAGCCCTAACAGCTTCTCATCCGGCTCATAGGCCGGTATAATAATCGGTATTGTCATACTTTCTCCTCTACTTCAGCGTATAAATACAAGAAATACATTGGCTTTAAGATAAACGCAGCGTACGTGTACCTAAAGAGTGACGCATAGGAAAACAAAATCAGGCCTACTATAATGATCAGCGGCGGAAGGTACAAGATATTCCTCCCGGATTTCTTTTCCAAAGAATTAATGATCATGCATAGAATTATCAGCCACAGCGCTGATGCACTAGATGTGATCAATCTGAATCCCGGGATCACCTTCATTTTATCGTATAACTCTCCGCCAATATCATGTCCCAGAAATAGCTTGGAACTACGTGCAATCCCATAATCATTATCATAAATCCTGTTATCCCATATCCATTTTGGTTTAACGGGCCACCAGTACAGAATAGTATGATCTACAAAAGCATCTAAATACGCCTTAGGATGAGCTCTCATCATATCAAAATACAGCTTTGAGAAGTTCCCCCCTCGATTTGAAATCACGTCAAAATCAAATATACTTTTTAGTGGATCTATAATAGTCGGATCATAGTTTTCAACAATATCGTTCAAGCCTTTGCCTGTCTGCAAAAAGTCTTGAATACGCTCTTTTTCAGTCTCTGTTATCTCATTGTCCTGAACGGATCTGGCTATCTGCTGAACCTGAAGGGAAAGAGCCCTCGAAGCACTTACATTGCCAACTCCAAATGAAGGGTATATCACCGACATAACTATTACAGACATTACAGCTCCAATTACTACTGTTAGTCCTACTCTTCCAGACGTGCCCATATTTTTCAATAATGAGCTTACAGCTCTACTTTTACTATCTTTCCTATTTCGTATAAAGCCCTTGGCAAACAACACCACGCCAAAAATCAAAAGCGCTGTCCAGGAACTATTTCTCGTCAAGGAAGTAAATAGTACCAGAAGGAAGAGTAACACCTTATTCTTCGCATTCCACTCTCTTTCACCGGTCAGACACAGGTAGATCATGACACTACATGCAAGAAAAGTTACTGCAAAGAAGGTATCTTTCCACATCCCAACAGAATATAGCAGGTTAACAGGATTAATCGCATAAAACGCCAGGACAACTGCTACAACTATCAGTTTGAAACCTTTCTGGTAAAAGAGATATGTGATAAAGCTACCTACAGCTGCATATAAGCTAAACTGAAACAATGTATACAGTGCAATTCCAACGTTTATATTTCCGGCAAGAAGCCCTATCTTCACAAACAATGTAACAACAATTGTATTAACAAAAGGATTATAGTTCGTAAAGTGATTGTACCCCAGCGCCTCAGCCATCTGAGCAGAAGTATCTGTTGAATATGTTCCCGGAAAAAGATTGAGAAAAACTGCAAAACATGGTAGCCAAATCGAGCCAAAAATAAGCAGCCTGATCAACACACTGTCATTTCTCTTTTCTCCAATGAACACTCTTTTTATCTTATCTATATTTGCTTTCATCTACTCCTCAATTCCTGTTATCATTTCAAAACACTCAGAAGCAGGCAGTATGAGGGTAATCTCATTTTCTCATGCCTTATCTGCATCAATAATGCTCTGACTCACTTATTCCTTAATCATATCCAGTTTGTCCCCCAGATAATTGTAAGTTGTCTCAGGCACGATTTCCTTAACGCCAGCATAATCTCTTTCTTCAAGGAGCTTTCTAACTCTTGATGCGCTAATTACCACATCACTACCTGATGCTACCGTTTTTCTTGGTATCTCAATAAACTCAAAACCATACTTAGGCAGGGTGTTTCTCATGCTGTCATTATACTGCCTGGTGTACTGATCTATCGGCTCTTCTCCAACAAAACGTACTGTAATATCAAGTGCTGAAGCAATCTGCATGAAAAATTCAAGGTCATCGCTTGCATTTAGGTAAGCATCCTTAAACTCCGCTTTAGTAAAATATCCGGGAAGTGTCTGTGATGACAGAATAAATCTGCCACTTGGCAAGACGCTGACATTACTAAGGTCCGCAGTTCCTTGTTTAACCATTTCCAACCTATCTGAGAATTTGAAAATAGATTTATCCTCTTCCACGACAAAAACATATAAATGATCAACCATTCCAGCTGCAGTCTCAATTAAATAGCGATGCCCAAGTGTAAAAGGATTGCAATTCATTACAATAGCACCTTTTTTGCCAGGAGACTCTACCTTATTCACTGCCATTTCATCAAGGCATTTGAGTAGCTGTGGATCAGTCAGCAGCTCTTTACCCGGAATCCTCTTATGCTCAGGGCCAAAAGAAATAACATCGGCCTTACTCTGCCTATTTTCAGACGAACTTCTATCTACACATACCGCGCTTCTAACAGTCGCAACGATCTCTTTGACAACCTCATTCTTGACTGTCATGTCATAATGATTGATATCATCAAAAATATGTTTATGAAGCTCCGGAACACGCTTATAAGCAGGCGTCAGATCGCAGTAATGGACTCTGGGAATCTTATGCTTGATCTTCTTGATATTATCAAGTGACCACCATATTATCACATCGCCAGGCTTATAATCCAAAGTCCTCATGATCAGGTTGGTTGCGTGGATCTCACTGCCATAATTCTGAACATTATACTCACTGCCTATTTCCTTTTTGATCAGGGATGCAAGTGTATGATCATCATCAGCTCCAAGATCTCGAACCACACAAGCCCCAAACATATATATATCGTTATGTGCTCCAACTCTATTGCCGCTAGTCACTCTAAATCCATTAAGGAAATTAATGTATTCACCGTTTCCATACATCTGAGAAAATCCCTTATCATAGCTATGGATCAGATTTCTCTGATTTGGCAAAAGATGCGTTGTTCCCCTAGCCTCGTGACGCTTTTTGTTGAAGGCTTCTGAATCTTTGTGCCTTAGCTTATCCCATGATTCAATAGTTGCAACAAGTTCCTGATCACCTTTAAAATCTGCATAATCAGCAGAACAAACAGTGACAACGGTCACTCCCTTATCAATAAGGAGCTTCAAAATATTATCAATGTCACGCCTATATGTTTCCACAGGCTTATAAAAGCTTCTAAACATATTGTTTGCAAAAAAGACATTAGCCTCGTGCTCAGAATTGCCGTAAAAAAGCGGAAACTGTGGCATTGGATCCATGATCATCACAAGCTCATCATTACTTTCTGCAACATCTAACCTATATATGCCATCAGAAAAAGAAACGCTGTCTCGTCCAAGTAACCTTACATCAATATTCTTATTTCCCGCGTAATACTCCTTCATCTCGCCCGCAAAAGCGCAGTCACCAACTATACAAAGAGATGAATAACAGTTTTCAAGTGTATTGTAAACCTGAGTTTTAGGCACCAGACGTTCTTTTTCCAGCATAAACATTCTGGCAAAATCTTCTGTAGACAGTCCATTAAAACCATTTTGAGCAACAGCCTTAAGTCCCTCATCTTCAGAAACAAATAAGATAGAAGACTTATCTTCACTCGCCGCATAATTCTTAACAGCATTATCCATTGAATGATTTTTTCTAAGTGAATTGATTGAAGAGGTTTTAACCTGTATCCCACTCATTTTTAGAAATAATCTGATATAAGTGAATATAACTTTTTCTTTTGCACTGATAGGACATAAAACCACCTCTTTTAACCCGAAGTGATCCATATACCATTTAAGCTTATATATGTTTTCCTTTTTAATCCCTTTATATCTATCTAGCATATCTGATCCTACTCCCAGATTGTATAATCCTTATCAAAGACATAAACTTTAAAACTGCCAATTTCTTCTCTGCGAACAACATTCACATTATTATCTGAAATGAACTGCTTAAGATCTGCTTCTTTACTCTCAGAAGCAATATACACAGTCTCGCCATCCACGCTTTTAACCGGTGGATACCATGTACTGTCAGTAAGCCACTTGCAGCCCTTAAGCTCATTCATGCTATTTACTGCCCTTACCTTAACAGCATTATTACTGTCAACTGTAATGAAGTTAGCAAAATCAAAAGTTGAATAGCCATATTCATAGCCATTTTCCTGCATCCAAGCGCCTACCAGATATTCAGAACTCTCGGCGCTCCTATCTCCAATTACAAGCTGATCATAGTAATATCTTCCGGCTATTATGCCTAGAATAAGGACCAGCGCAGCCCCAATAAGCGCCAGCTGTTCCCTAAATTTTCTCATGAATAGAGCTACACCAATTCCCGCAATGAATAACTCAGTTATAAAATATCTTGGCGTTGACTCAACTGTAGTAAATGTGAGGGCTAAAGCACATATTCCAAAAGAAACTACTGGGGCCCACAGCCCTATATCTGTCTCTTTCATTTTTCTTACAAGAAGAACATAACCGATTAAAGCTATAATACATACCAAAGCGCCTATAACTTTAACATCACCAAAATAAATAACACCTAACATATCAGGCAATACATTTCCTATAAATTTCTCGCCTGCATGTCTTATATTCCTGGATGCTCCCATTCCAAAAGAGCTTGTGATTTCTGTAGTTGCATAACTAATAGCCGTAATAACAAACAACCATATGGTAATCATCCAGCTACTTTTATTGTCTTTTTTAATAATAAAATATAATCTACGAATTATCTCTATACCTAGAACAGGGAAATAGCAGTACAGGTCAGCATGAAGTCCTTGCATACCATTAAGCACAGCCAAAACACACGTTATCAGGATTACAGGCAACGTAACCGTATTTTTTTCAAGGCTCTTATTATAAAAGATCAAGATAATAAACAATGCTATAAAGTGGCTGGCGTAATAAGCAGCCCACAAAAACAGCATGCTCTGATTCTCTGTTCTAATATCAGATAGAGAAAAAAGAACTATCAGCGAAGCCAGTATTTCATTCCAGTTAAAACCTATTTGTTTAAAATACACCATCATAACAGCCAACAGCAACAGCATCATAATGCTACAGGCTATTCCCATCGACAGATTCATATTCTGTCCAACTAACGGGTAAATAAAAGCAGCCAAATTTGGCGCAGATATAACGCAAACTTCGGTAGAGCCCACCCATGTATCAGGCGTAACAAAGCCATTATCATATAGAACCTCCGTCAGTATCGTATCAGAGGCAATATCTGCATCCATCTGCGCAAGGTAATGATTCACATTTATATCTATATGAATAAAGACAAGCGCTATAAATACTGCTGCAAGTAAAGTTGTGATCACAATACTAAGTTTCTTCATTTATATAATCCTATTTTCGTTTCCTATATTCATAATTTCTCTATTATACGAGAAGCTTTCCAGCAAGATCATCCCCGCCATTATAGTTCCGGCAAGTTCTCTATAAGCAAATGTATGAAGAGAATGTTCTCTTACAACAAAATACCACGCAATAGGGATAGCCATCATCATGATCATTGCAAGAATAAAATCTTTACACGGCGCTACCACCTTTTTTCTGACAACAGCCAGAACAACTTTTATGATCAAATATAGCAGACAAATCGCAAAATAAACTATCAATGGCTTGATCATCAGCACTTTTATCTTCTCGATGACAACTTCAATAAATGACACTTTCCCAACTCCGGATCTGTAGCCAAGCTCATACAACACATATCCAAGTCTGTTGTCGCCAACCAGAAGAGGTAAAAACCATTTACTTCCCCACATTCCGATATATCCAATGCTCCAATAAATTCCCGCTCTCAGAACCGCGAAAACTCCGTTAGTAGATTCCTTCTCCCTGCCATTTTCTTCATTTTGCATGACAAGATACATCATAAGTGGCATGCAAAGAGCAATCGGCGGATATGTAAGGAAATCAAAATAAGCCACAAATATCCCCAAAACAAGGAAAAATAACGAATAATTATGCCTGTTAGCAGTAAGCATGGGATACTTGAGCACTAATATCATTCCTATAACTGAAATATAAAAAATACTCGAATACTGAAGGCACATAGCAGTTGATACAGTATTTATCACGATAAGTCCAGATATTACTGAAAGAGAATACTTACCGCGAAATCTCAACGCCAGTATCTGCATCAGATATGCAGTAAATACAAACTGCAATATCATGTTCATAACTCTGATATTCCTAGGATGCATGAAAAGAAGAAGTGGCTTGAGCCATATCAAATACCCATGCCAGTACACCTCATAGCTGATTGGTCTGTATTCTCCCTCTGAATCAGTAGAATAGTATGCCACATCCATACCATCCTCATACCACATATCAATGTGACGATTCATAAGTGCTTCATTGAGCACGCTTTCATCATTAGGATAAATAGCAGTCCCATACATCAACATATCTGTATAGCCATCAAGCCTTGTGTATTCTACATCATTAGACCAGTCATGATATACTCTCTCATCCATGAACAGGTCATAGGCTGCCGCCACATTTGATTTCATTTTATCTGTAGGAAGCATGTAAACAAGACATAGCATAGCCACACCCAGCACCACACTCATCAGCAAAACAATAATCGTATGTATAGCAAGTTTCTTCCTGGAAAAAACCTGGTTCATTCCACTATCTCCTCTTCCAAACGAGCTATCAGATCATCAACGTTATCTTTAGAAACATATCCGCCAAAAGATCTAACATCCCTATCTACTGTATCTGCAAAAAGACATTTCTCAATCAAAATTCCAACGTATGGCCTATAGTGAGAAGCATCAAAATAAAATCTCATGTCTGTTGTATACTCATTAAGGCCAGAGAAATTGTAAAATTCAGTACAATCTGCTACATCCTTAAGATAATGCAAATATCCCTTATCCACCGCTTCCCGATAAGTTGTCTCAAGGATTGGTGTAGTAAATATTTTAAGCTCGATATCGTTATCCTTGCAAATATCAACAATTTCTCTAATAGACTCCACACTCTCATCAGGGCCATAATATCCACATCCAAGGGATGATACCATATTTAAACTACCTTCCGGAATAGACAAATCAGTACTTGACCTTTCTACTCCATATTCATAGAACAGTTTAGTATCAAGCTTATCTTGCTCGCTCTGAGAAAGGGCTTCTTTTAACAATGCAAAATCAGGCTTGACCTTTAAATATGAATAGTAGAAAGAAAATGGTGACCTTTCATACTCTTGATACTGGGTGTATATCAGCTCAGCAGAATTATCCTGATAACTTCTATACATCGAAATCTCATCGATTCCAATAACCACATATTTAATATCTACGCCATGATTCAAAAAGGTCTTGATTGTCTCTAGATTATCTCTTGGACATCCCATTGGGTACGTCATATTGTACCATGATAAGCTATCCCCATCATACTGCTCGGGGAGCCCTTCGATAGGTAAATTGCCTACTCTCGATGATCCCAAAATAAATGCATTGAATTTATCAGGATTATCAAGGATATATCTTGTTTTAATATAGTTTTCATCACTACTTGCTGATATCTGCCTTATATTATCATAATGAAACACATTAAAAATATCATTAACATATACCACAAACAAATATATGAAAAGAGGCAAAAATAAAAGCGGCAGCTTACTAAATAGTTTCTTCATTTATTATCCTGTCAAAACTTGTTATAGATAAAACTAACCTGTGTAGATGCTGCGAAAAACAAAACACCAAGAATCAGTAAATAATACAATCCCCACCTTGGCACAGAAGGTATCCTTCTGATCAGGCCAAGTCCATCCCTATTGTAAGTAATAATGCTTAACAGAACAAATACTACAATTCCAATAACAAGCACTACCATATTCAAATCCTGCGGAATCAGCAGTACATCCGAAATCATGAGTTTTCCATTAAGTACTTCTGCAATCTCACTTGGAATAATCACAAAAGCTCTGATCTTGTCAATCGTAGTGCTTACACTTTTCTCAGAGAAAAACATCCAGGCAAAAGTAACCATGATAAAAGTCAATATCCTGCTTCCCTTGTATTTTCCGCGAGAAAAAGACTTTAACATTCTCTCTGCACATTGAAATAATCCGTGAAGTAGTCCCCAAACCAGGAAATTAAAGCCATTCCCATGCCACAGTCCACTGATAATAAATATAATCACAATATTAATGTATGTCCTAAAAGGCCCTTTTCTGCTACCTCCGAGTGGAAAATAAATGTAATCCCTGAGCCAGCTGCTAAGAGAAATATGCCACCTTCTCCAAAACTCTGTAATAGTCCTTGCCAAGTAAGGGTGATCAAAATTCCTGTCAATCTCAAAGCCCAGCATCTTGGAACATCCAATAACAATATCTGAATATCCTGAGAAGTCAAGATACAACTGTAAAGAATAGAATATTGCAGAAGCAAACACCGCCAGCCCATATATATTTCCATTTACAAACTGATCATTGACGCTCTGAATATAGATTGCCATGTTATCTGCAAGTACCATCTTCTTAAATAATCCAAAAGCATACAGCTTCATGCCATCTGTAAACAGATTGTAATTGAAAGCCTTAGGCTTTTTGAATTGCGGGATCATTTTAGATGCCCTAAGTATCGGACCTGAAGAAACTGCCGGAAAAAAAGATACAAAAAGAGTCACTGTCACAAAAGATTTTTCTGGCCCAATTTCTTCATTGTATACACTATTCAGGTACGAATAAGCCTGCAAGGTAAAAAAGGATATTCCAAGCGGAATAATATAATCTCCCTTATTCCACTGAACGACCTTATAAACTATTAATGGCGCAAACAACAGAACACAAAAGAGTGGTAATAGCTTTTTTCTCTTTTCCAGCAAAAGTCCGCCCACATATGTAACAATAACCACGTAGAGAAGTGCTGGTATAAACGATAGTCCAGCGTAGGCATAAAAAAACAAATCTGCGCCCATCAAAAGTGCTCTGCTTACTATAGATCTTTTGTCAGAATTCCTGATCATATATGCCAAACAATAAAAAGCAACGCATATTATCAAGAAAAATAAGCCATAAAGTTTAGTATATACAGGCATGTCTACCTCTTTATAAAACTGGCTTCCTCAGTTAATAATCTGACACCCACTATCAGCACAATTATAGTCAGTAACGATATAATCTCGCACATCCTCCACAGCACAGGCTCTTTATAGAACACTTCCACACTTCCACTGTAGCCAGCACCGAGTCTTAACTGAGCAAAACCGGTATCATCCTTAACAACTTCAATTGCCCCTTTAGTTGCTGCATCAACAGCCCTGTAACCTCTGTAATAAATAAATGGAACAGATACTTCTGCAATATCATCCGTACCATTCGTTACATCAAGATAGATTCTTCCCTTTTCTCTCTTCCAACTATTTATAACAGCTGTTTCAGAATAAGGCTCATTGTAATTAGCATTGTAGTCCTCGGCTGTTCCGCTTGGAAGATACTCAGCTCCCATAATGCCGCCTTCCTCGAACTCATCTACGATATAGGTAAACTCATCACTAGTTCCCTTTTCTGTCATATAGTAGCTGGCAGATATCACGCTCAAGGTAACAATAACTATGCTAAAAATCGCCATAATAGTTTTGGCATTTAATACGACAATAGAGTTCATTTCCTTATCATACTCGGAGATGCCCTTAATAGTAAGCCCAGTCAGAAGTGCAAGGCACAATGTCGCTACGCTCAAGAATCTAAAAGGGAACTGAACATTAGTTATCAGCGAATTCATAACGCCTGATATACGTTTTAATCCATCCCACGGAAAATATGGTGTAGCCATAAATACTGTAAGAAGTGATATGGCAAATAAGGCATTCATGACACCACTTTCTGTATTAGAGTTATCATGCTCATCCTTTCCATTTGAGGCCATATCTGCATTTCGCTTTTTCCCGATCAATCCATATCCCTTCATAACAGCATATGTGACCAGCGTTATTAGTCCGGCTCCAATAGTTACCACCATCTCCATAGGCCTTGCTTCACCTATAATTTCCTCAGAGCTAAGAGATATTCCAGTTCTAGGAAACAGTGATAATATCTGCCACAGATATGTTCCATTAGATCTGAATCTTCCGTTTTGTCTAAGTCCCATAACTCCGATTCCATCAGCCATTACCTGGATAAATGGAACTATATACCACAGATTAAGTAGAAGAACTGCCACAGCTGTCAGACCAATTCCTGTAAGAACATCCTTAGTGAATGTCTTCTTCCAATTGATAAGAGCAAAACCAGTAACAAATATCGCCACAATTATTCCAGATAGCACATGGCAATTGATAATTCCAGTAACGCCGATTACAAGAGGAAGAAGCCTCACAAGCAAGCCATGAAGTCCATTTCCATCTATTCCACTATCTTCAACATTCGCACAGCCAGTCACACCACCATTCATTCCAACACTGATGCCATAGAGCCTCATAAGTCCCAGGAACACAAGTGGGTAAAAGATAAGCGCTGTATACTCACCAACTGCAGCTCTTGAGTACAGACACAGAAGCCTATAAGGAGCCAGAACGTATACTATACTAGCAATGATTGCTCCAAGCCTGCTAACAATTAGCTTCCTGAAGCAGTACATACTTACAGCAACTGTAACAGCATTTACAACGAAAATGTATGTCTTGTACGCCAACTGTACTGATGCACCAAGAATTCTCAAAAGAGCTGGAATCAACAGGAACAGATCTCCATAGAAAATAGATGCTGCGTATCCTTTACCATTTAACCAATCAGCTGATATTCTTGACGGGAACTGTCCAACCTTAAGATTGGCAGCCAGAGCTTCAATTCTCTCAAGGTGGAAGCCCATATCATGACCTGTCATAAGATATGGATCAAACAAAGGCAGTGATACAAACACAGCAAGAATAGCTGCTACAACAAAATCGCCGCGAACTTTTTTATCTTCGCACTCAGAAAGCGCCATACATCCGTTAACAATAAGACTTACGCTCAATACAACCAGTAGCAGATATATCTTCCACCAGTTAGTTTCCTGAATCTCCATACCATATACATACAGATATCCATCACCACTGAAGTTATATTCAACTCTGTACTCACCTACATTCAGCGCAGAATTAAGCTTGATAGTCATGCCACCATCTGAAGTCTCAACTCTTTTAAGTCCAGCCTTGGTTCTGCCAAGTGTTACAGGCATTGTATTCCAGGCAGATTCGCAGGAATATGTATTTCCAGTATTACTGGCCATATATTTGATAGTTACATCGTAGCTTCCGAATCTCAGATTTGTCGCTGGTGAAACCACAACCTTCTCAGAACCAGCCTCAGCTACCGTATTATCAATATAGTATCCTGGCTCAGCTACATCCAGCAGCCCTTCCATATAGATACCATTTTCTGATTCAAAATCAGCACCAGCATATTCGAAATGCGCACGTGGTATAAACAAAGTAAGTAAACATACCACAACAAGCAGTATTTCTATTCCATAAATAATCTTCTTGGTATTCATCAGACCTTTCAAATCCCTCTCCCCATTTTCCATAGTCTAAACCACATTAAATTATATCGTTTTTCGCCGATACATGCCACAATTATCAAGCCTTCAGCCACTTCTTTTTTATACGCTTATCAAGTATACTGATATATGGCTATTAGAATACTAAAAGGAGCTTTTTTCCTATATGAATAAAAAATATATCAAGTCCTTTATATATGGACTATTAACTGCATCAGCATTCTTTATAACTCTGGATACACCTGACCCATACGAAGCACATATTACAAGAGGCGCTATTAATGCTATCTTCAAACTGTTTGAACAGCTCCATAGCACCTTTGCTGGCAATGGCTTTTATATCCTTGTTATAGCCAGTGCTCTGGCATTTATCTATTACAGATTCCTTGTGGATTCTGAGCACAAGCTGGAAACTATTAAGGGTGACAAGGTTCTATCTGCATTCCTATCCATTATGTATGTTGGTGGCAGAGCCTTCGCTTACTCAGATTCCCTGTCATCACTGTGGACACCCAAGTTTAATCTCATCAAAGATCTGATTTTCTTATTTGGCTTCTATTACCTGTATTTACTGATCATAAGAGGCCTTAACTACATACTTGGATCATTTAATCCGGCTATGGAGTCAACCAGATTCACTGGGCTCAAGCGCAGGTACCACGCTCATCCATGGCTCTTTTCATTTGCTGTTATCTATCTCTCATGGATAATACACCTGATATTGAGATATCCTGCAGCACTCAGCGCAGATAACTGGTACGAACTCAATCAGTACTTTGGCATATACAGATATGACAACGCACAGCCCATCTTCCACACCTGGATCACAAGCCAGTTTGTTCTCATGGGACGTGCTCTCTTTGGAACCGGAAATGTAGGCATTTTCATCTATGTTTGCATCCAGTCCGCTATCATGGCACTGGTTCTTGCTTACACACAGGTCATGCTGCGCAAATGGAACACACCTAAGTGGCTTCGCATTCTGGTATTCTTCCTGTACTGCTGCACTCCTTACTTTATGGGCAACGCAGCCTGGGCCATCAAGGACTATCCTCACATGATAGGCTACGTTATCATCGCACTTTGCCTTATCACAATTGTTGTAGAGCACAAGACCACATTCAGTATCAAAAAGGATTACAAGCTCATCCTCGTATGGATCGCCGGAACCATGATGCTGACACTCTTTAGGAAGAACGGCCTTCACATTTACTATGCAACCTGCGCAGTTCTCGTTATAACTTACATAATCCTTATTGTAAAAAAGAAGGCTAAATTCAGCCCTCTTCCATTCATAGTTATGGTTGTTGCGCTTCTCCTGTCTAACGCAGCTGATCAGGCCGTAATCGCAAGTCACAACGTCGTAATCGAAAGGCAGAAGGACGCATATTCATTCCTGTTCCAGCAGACAGCCAGATACGTAAGGGACTATGGCGATGAAGTAACTGCAACAGAAAGAGAAGCTATCGACGGAATCATTGAATACGACAAGCTTGCAAAGGCATACACTCCTCACTGCTCAGATAATGTAAAGAGTCTGTTCCGTAGCAAATCTACCGACGAGCAGCTAAAAACCTATTTCAAGACATGGTTTAAGATGTTCTTCAAGCACCCAATGTGCTACGTGGAAGCTACCTGGAATCAGAGCTATTACATCTTTATGCCTGATTTTGACAACATCGTTTACAATCAGGATGTTGATGCAGGAAAAGGAATTACAACACCAGAACTTATCGAGTATTTACAGCTCTATGTACCTGATTCCATGCAGGGTCTCCCCATCATGATATGCAGCTTCTATCGTATGGTTAACAGCCTGCCAATCATCTCATCACTTAACAATCTGGCGCTGTACGTAATTGTAATGCTATCAATCATGCTGTTTATGACAAATAAGAAGCTTGGCAGATACCTTATTACCTTTGTACCTGTGTGGCTATGCATTGCCTTCATTTTCCTGGCACCAATGATCAAGGATCAACCAAGGTATTCCTGGGCCGTGTTCTACATCATGCCTACACTTGTGGGAATGTATTTGCATCTATCTTCCACGGTAAAAGAATAAAAACATAGCGCACAGTCACGTTTAATGCATGGCTGTGCGCTTTTTATCAGCTATTTCATATATAATTTAACCATCATCATTTTCAATCTGGTCTTTAATTTAGAACCACCATTCTCCTGAGAAAAGATAGCTTGAAGCGTTTCTCTCTTATCCATCAGGAATAGTTCATCCCACTTAAACTTATGCCAGAAGCCACATTTAAAGCCAGACTTCACATCAAGCTTGATCTGATCTATAACCTGACTCAGCATACGTGCAGATGCATAGTAATCACCTTCCGCCACGAGGCCGTTTTCATGGGCCATTCCTCTGATATTTCCAAGAGTAGTCCTATAATTACCCATTTTCTCGTCATTAATAGTATGTATTACAGAACCTGACATCTGATAATAATTATATAGCTTATCAGACACATAGCTGACAGCTTTACAAGCCGAAATCGCCCTAAACCAAAGGAACATATCAACAAAAGCCTTCTGATCCTCAGGATATCTGATTTCACCATCTATCAAAATGCTCCTTCTAACAAGCTTATTCCAGGAAAAGCCTTCAATCTTAACCTTTGTGAGGAAGTCCTTCTGGGCTTCTATAGAACTAACTCTAACCCTCTCAAGTTCTGGTTCGCTCCATCCCAGCTTCTGGCCCTGCTCATCCACATAATTAAAAGAGCAGCAGGCAAGATCAGAGTCATCAACGCAGATTGCGCCATACATCTTTTCCATAAAATCTGGATACATGTAGTCGTCACAGTCCATAAAGGTGATAAATACGCCTGTAGCAGCCTCAAGTCCCCTGTTTCTGGAATGAGCATGTCCAACATTTTTCTTGTGGATAACCTTAACTCTCTCATCAACCTCAGCATATTCATCCAGTATTCCAGGTGTTGAATCCGTTGAACCATCATCCACCAGAATCACCTCAAGATTACTGTAACTCTGAGCAAGGATACTATCCACGCATCTTCTTATGTACTTTTCAGCATTGTAAATCGGCACTACCACCGAAATCAGCTCATTTCTAGTTTTTTCCATACATCACTATCCAAATTATTCTCGACACTTTATACACGATTCTTTTTCATATTTAGCATCGATTTATATCAGCACTTCTAATTCACCGACTGATTTTTCAATGTCAAACTCAGCTGCTCGCTCTATTATCTTTTCGCGATAATCCTCATAAAAATCGGCACTGCATCTCCTCTGCGCTTCCACAATGGCATCAGCCAGAGCACCAACACTACCTGCCTCAAACAAAATCCCCTGCGAATCATCACTCATGATCTCCGGAATTCCACCTATTCTGGATGCAATACATACAAGCCCTTCATTCATTGCCTCAATAACAGAAATTCCAAAGGCCTCAAGACAGGTTGATGGATATACAAATATACCTGCCGCCTTATAATAAACCTCTTTTTCCATTACAACTCCATGGAAAACCACGTTTTGGGAAATTCCAAGATCTGTAGATAGCTTCTCAAGAGATGTCCTTGCATCGCCATCACCCAGTATATCAAGCTGAGTTTTAACTCCCCTGTCCTTCAAAAGAGCCATTGCCCTTAATAAAACTTCCAGGCCCTTTTCCTGAACCACCCTACCAATGTACAGAAGGTGACTACTATCGCGACTCGCATCCTCAGCACCAAGGCTATCTGTTTTTTCTCTGAAAGCACTCTTTGTCACATCTATCCCGTTATATACTACCTTGATTTTTGCTCCATCTATGCCATACTCATCAACATAGGAATCTCTTGCAAATTCAGACACCGCAACAATATGATCAGAATCATTTAAGGTCCTGCCCAGCATAAAATGATGAATTCTGTCCTCAATCCAGTTTCCTGTATAAAACACACCCTCATCAAAAGCGCAGTGGAGATACTTAATAAAGGTCACTTCCAGGAGCTTTTCTCTTTCTGCAAGCCTGATGAGCATCTCATACAGATAATAAATCTTAACACCCTCATGATGCACTACGACCGCATCGTAACCACCCTCAAGAAAAGTCTCCTTAAGGCGACTACGCTTCCCCATAAAACCTTCACTGCTCAGGTCATATGTAGTTATCCCCTTCTCTTTCATCCTGTCAGCAATAATCCCTGCAGAAAAGAGAAAGCAAAACTCATGGCAGTACTCTCCGCGAAGCCCTATCTGCTCGCACAAAACCTCTATTCCTCCGGCGCCTCCGCCACTAAGTAAATGAAGAACTTTCTTCATGCCATTGCCCCTTACTATTTACTACATGCAATGAATTATTCTCACTAAAATAATTAAAGATTACATAACACTACTTTTTCAGAATTCCCTTAAGTCCCGGCATATACCTCGCCATCCAAAGAGAAACCTTCTTCTTGGCACTGATATGCTCCGCTTTCCAGATTTCTTTCAGATTCGCCCTGAGGTCTTGCTCTATCTTATCAATATAGCTATCCTTGTCCTCAACATCTGATTCCTTTAATTTCTTGAGATTCTCTATCTCAGTTGTGCATAAACCAAGCTTGGCCAGCTGATACAGCTCTTTTTCCCCAAGATCCTTGAAAAACTCACATCTCTCCTGCCTTGCATACACCGCATCTAGGTGATTCAGGCTATAGCCAGAATGTGTGATGCTTCCTTTTCTCTTGGACCTATAGTAATAAACTATCTTATCTGTAAGCGCCACTTGACCGGCATTCCAGTACAGCTTATATACCAGGTACTCATCCTCGTGAATATGACCAAGTGGGAACTCCAGCTCATCGAATAAGCTCTTTTCGAACATCTTGGTCATGACAATGCCCCAGCCCATCTTGTACTCACTCATAAGAGTCTTGCACATGTCATAGCCAGAGACCACTCTGCGGTCATCACGGCTGACAAAACCAGCTATATCCTCTTCCTTAAAAAAGTTCTTGGATAAGCCCTGAGCCATTCTCGTGCCATTTTCTGTAATACAGCTATACAACGTAGATACATAGTCAGGTGCTATCATGTCGTCAGAATCGATAAAAGATATATACTTACCCTTAGATGCTCTGATTCCAGCGTTCCTCGCCCCAGAAAGTCCCTGATTTTCCTGATGGATTACCTGAATCCTAGCATTGCGCCCAGCCCATTCATCACACTTAGTACCGGTTCCATCCGTTGCTCCATCATCAACCAAAATAATTTCAATATTCTCATAATTCTGATGACAAATACTGTCTACACATTTGTCTATATAGTCCTCCACATTATAGGAAGGCACTACAATTGATATCAAATCACTCATATCGCTTCACCTAAATCTGACAGCTATGTCTTTACTCCAATGCCTAATAGCATCTTTCACATTAGCACCAAGCCTTGCAATTCCTGATGGCTCCAAATAAAACAATTCAGCATACTGGCATTTCTTATCATAGGTCTCAAGAGCCTTGTAATAATCTCTTGCCTTAATTCTGTCACAATACGGAAGTCGTTCTTCCTGGCTCTTGTAGCAGAGCATCAGCTTTTCTTTCTCATCAATTACATCTGATATATCCAGATAATGAGTCGCATCTGACAATGCTCCCCACATCTCATATTGTAGTATCGTGACACCCTTTTTGAGTGTCTTGGATTTCCTCAACGCACGCAGTACACAGCTATGATCACCATGTTTGTCCTTCCTGTTAGGAACAAAAATATAATCATACTTAGAATAATCAAAATTGGTTATCTGTCCAAGGTTCTCAGAAACTCTCCTATTGGCAATTCCAAATTCAGCTACAATTGTAGCACCAGCCATCTTCATAGCAGTTCGGAATTCTTCTCGTCTTACCCGAAGGGTTCTGTCCTTGGTCCAATTGGGATTCCCAGTCTCGCCGTAGGCCAGAAGCACAACATCGCATTGTCCCTTGTATATCGATAAAACTCCTCCACAGCCATAGGTCTCATCATCCGGGTGTGGTGCTATGACTAATATTTTATTGTTTGAACCAATCTGTAATTTTATCATTTTGTTTTTCTATATCTCCACATGTTACAGATCTTACTCTGGCATCAACGTCTGATTCATTAGTTCACGTCTATCCTCGCAATGAGTATCTGATCTTTTTCAAGCGTCATAGATAATTCAGGTTCTTCAGATATAATATTTCCAGTTTCATCTGCCCAACCAATGAATCTATATCCACTTACCGGCTCACATTTTAGAGTTATCGGATAATCCGAATAATATTTCCACGTCAAACCATGTTCAACATTCGAAATAGTATTTAGTGAAACGCTGCAATGCTCCGGGTCTGAAATATATAAAGTCAACTCATGAAGATCCCCATTCAATTGAAGCTCAGTCTTCAAGTATTCTACTATATATTGATATCGTTCTCTAAAAAAATCATCTATAACCTGAACATCTGCATCAAACAAAGTCTCATCGTATACACCATCATACATTTCATCTATAGAATAATCTGGAGCTTTATACTGTCCTCTGAATCTATTCTGAGATGCAATTACCCCATATCTATACTCATTTGCCATTTCTGTAATAATTTCAGACACTTTCTCATACCTAAAATTATTATTAGCCAAATCCATAAATGTTGTAACAAATCTCTGTTTAAATCCTTCATTCTGTATGAGCGCTCCAAAAAAAGGATCTCCATATTCACCTAAAGGTGTTACTGACCAATGACCGTCTATAAAGGAATTGGTATGAGCCTGAGATAGATTTACAACCATTCCTGCCGAATCATCAGTATCATAAATCAAATATCTCCACTTACAATCTCCATATTCACCTTTTTCAGGAACAATCGTCCGCCAGTGTGAATAGTTATTACCTATGGAATCGCAATTAGCAACATATATTTCAAATGCCATATAATCAATATAACTTTGAATATCAATATGACTTTCTATGTATTTATAATTGTCATCATTTTTTAAATCATTTTTTTGTGCATACTCCTGCAATTCAGAATATGAGTCTATAGCATCCCCTATAATATTAGATGTGCCATTTTTTATAATAGCTATGTTATTGTAATCAACATCATAATTCTCGGCCACATAACTGCTTCCAATATTCTCCTGGAGATTATATAATCCCCAATACTCGCCATTAATAAATACCACACAAGGCATTCCCTTCTGCGTACCTATTAGCCTATCCTCAACCAATCTCTGATTAAGTACATCTCTCATCTTGGTATAATAGGTATCTCTATATCCTCCAGACCTCAGCATCAATTTATTATATGACCTGCCAAAGAAATCATATAGAAATGAATCATTCCCATCATATTCTTCTCTAGCATATAAATTAAAACTTTTTTGATTAAAGGATGTAGACCAACCTCCATGAATACGTATACCTATCCTCTGATCAAAAACATATTCATGATTACTATTAAAATATTCTATATTGGCTAATCTTTCCCAGCCCCTATCTTCTTGAGAATAATTCATATGCGCATTGAGCACCATAAATGGCAAATCAGACACGTCATATTTAGCTGCATATACGTCGTATACACTACCTTTTACATAAATTCCATTATAATGATCAAAAAGCGCAGCTGGATCTACTGTAATTTCCATTACAGGCAACTCTCTATATGCCAATTTATCACTAAGACCGACAAAATATGTATGTGATATCGTTTGACTTCTCACACCATTTTTAATCACAACAGCTTTGACTACTGTGCCTTTATCTACCGGAGTCTCAGGAAGATAATCATTATTAATCGATATCTGTCCAATACTAGCATATATATTTTCCTCTTCGGATCTATTATCGATTAAAATGCTTCCTGTATACTCTTTTGAGTTTTCATCTGGCTCACTTCCGTCAGTCGTATAGTAGATTTTTCCAGACTTACAACCTAGTTTTAGATAAAAAGGCTCTGAATACCACCCACTCTCAACTGAGAATCTCGGATTAATAGAAGAATCTATTCTATATTCTTCATAAGATTCCAGTACTTGATATGGAGACGGATTCATAACGCTAAATTTTTCATAATCGTCCTTTAAACATGCATATACTTTCCCATCAGGAATGTGCTGAGGAATCCCTACATAATCCACAACTTCATTGTCTTTAGACAAAATGACTTTCTCTCCGCCACTTAACGCAAAAAAAGTCTGATATACATCTCGACTAACATAACTATCTCGGCAAGTTTCATAATCTCCGCTTGGGGCGCTCCATACAATAATTGCTTCTCCAGGTCTTATGGATATATTGTCCAACTCGCATTTCCGAATATTGCTAGCATCATCGGATAAATAATATCCACTTAAGTCCATTTCTTCACTTGAGCTATTATACAACTCTATGTAATCTGCTCCATATCTTCCACAATCATCATGTGCATTTACATCATTTTTTATACATACTTCTGTTATGTGTAAATAATTATCTGCCTTCTCAGGTATTCGTGCGCCAAAGGCAGCAACCACAAACAAAAAGATGGTGAACACGAAAATAACAATGTACAATGAAGCCTTATGAAAATCCTTCTTCATTTAAAAAGTCACCTCTCCATCATGTGACAGCAACGAAACGGTTGAAACTCCAGAAATAGAATTCAAAGCATTTACAAGTGATTTTCCATCATTTGTTCTTAATTCATAAATAAGATTCATATTCCCGTCATTAACTCGCCTTGTCTTCTCTTCAAATATCTTAGTATTGCTTCGTATAGCATTCTGAATACTGTCGTCAACTTCGATAGAATCTGTAGCGTTAATAACAAGAATCTTTGGAGCCTTCGCAACTGGAATCTTATTGAGCGCTACAACGAGTACAGTAACAAGAATTGACAGCGCTATCGCTATCTCTACTAGTCCAGCTCCACAAATAATACCTACACTTATGGACCAGAATAAAAATACCAGGTCCATTGGGTCTTTAATAGCCGTCCTGAATCTAACAATAGACAACGCACCAACCATACCAAGTGAAATAACTACACTAGACTGGATTGCCAAAATTATAGCAGAAGTAATAATAGCCATGGCTACCAAAGAAATATTGAAATTCTTAGAGTAAAACGTTTTTCTAGTCAAAACCCTATAGCAAAAGAATATATATATTCCCAATAGACCTGTAAAAAGAAGAACTATAATAATCTGAGCAGTTGTAAGCTGCGTTCCGGAATATCCTTCCAAAAAAGATTTCTTAAAAATATCTGAAAAAGTCATTGTTATACCATTCCTTCCATTTTTCTACATAAATAATATTTTGAAAAAGTTTGCTGTCGCATATTCTTTAACTGTACAGCCCTAAATATTTCATCCGGCAAAAATTCATCGTATTTTACTTCTAGTAATTGTTTTTTTCCTTCCTGAATCGGCCTCAGACTGAGCTCTTTACTAAAAAAGTTATTGTAATCCTTTGAAGAAGAAATATTACAATCCATTGTTATACGAACATTTCCTTCCTTACAAACATACGGATACCTTACATACTGAACTATAACAGCTGGTTCAAAAAGCTTAGTACTTCTAAAAAGTTTAAAACGATTAAATACTTGTCTATCATCAAAATCTAATAACAATTTCCCAGCTATTATATCTTCGAACTCCTTTTTAGTTATCTCATCACTCTTCTTATTAATCTTTCCACGCTCTTTTCTTTTACACTCAAGAAGAATTCGACTATCATCATTATTATAAATTCGAATCCTCCACTTTTCTCTCGGGTCCACACCTGATTCATTGCCATAATATGAGCTGTTGTAATAATCATCAAAGTACAAACTTCTTATTATGTAATATCCTCCATTAGCATGCTTATCCGGATCAGCCACTGTAGAAACTCGAATCCTAATCTGCTCTAATTCCGCTTCAGAACAGATATATTTAATCTCATGCCGATAAACTTCAATATTCCCTTCCATCCACTTATATCTCTTCTTTCTGTGACTAGAAATTCACCACCAATGTATCATTAATCACCTTGATAGAACCGTCGTCAGGATAGTGTGGCATTTCTTTTACTTCATCCATTTCCGCAAACTCATTAGCATCAACTCTTTCCGGTGCAAATCCACACCACTGCCACATGAACGATTTCCAAGAATAACAATTTACATATCCATATACATCGTAATATGGTTCAAGAACAATATCCGCCAAATGCCTATTGTCTCCTGTATTCAACATTGCATCCTGTATCTGACCTTCATTTACATATGCAACTGGCATATCTTGCCTATAGCCATCAGTTTCCTTGATCTGTGTTATCAATGTATTAAAATAAGAAATCGCTTCAGACTGCACATATGTCGCCTTCAGATAACACCTGTTATCCACGCGGCTAAACATCAGTACCAAAAGCACGGATATTACAACGGTTGCCCATGACAAACCTTTTCCAATAAGATCATTATCTATTTTTGAATGTTCTATCAGCCATATAAAAAAGATAAATGGAAATAACGCACCATAAACCATCAGTGAATAAACCTGAGATTTATCTACCATAACAAAAATAAGATTAGTACTAAGCGGTAAAAGCATCAGTAATATACCACATATACAAGCTCTAACCTTACTTTTTTTGAACACGTTCATAATTATTCCAACGCATAACAGCCCCCCAACAAATAACACAAGTCTATATATATTTACTATATTTCCCAAATACATATAATATCCAGCGCCCTCTGTTGGTGTGAAAAATTCATTATATGCAAATAATAATCTGTTCAAATACTCACTTACAGAAATTGATCCGACTGAAGAAATTCCTCTATAAGAAGTCAGCACTTCGCCTGTGATAATCAGTGAAATCTTCATTACAATAAAATATAACGCCATAAACAAAACGCATCCCAAAGCCGTTTTACCAAGCTTTTTCCACACGTTTAATAGATTATCATCAGTATCTATTTGTCCCAATAAATAAATCAACATTATTGTTGTTATCACAGGCAGATAGGCTTGATACATACCAATAGACGCGCAAATAAGTAATACCCCGATAATAAAATGAATCCGCTTATCTTTTCTTACAAGAAAAAAAGCCCCTAATGCCCCTATAAAAAGAGAAAACATATAATGTGGAGCAACGTACATATATGCAAACGTACAAGTTACAACTGGAAACGAAACCATCAGACTTGCTACTACTGTGCACAGAAACAAATCCTTAATTTCAAGCATTTCAACAATAACGCAAGTCGTAGCTGCTATAAAAAACATGGCCATCGCCCCATTAAAGGTCGGCATACTATATCGTTCAGCACCAAAAAGCCAAAATTCCAGTTTGCCTACCAGTGCAAGCATCCATCTTCCAAGATGATATGAATTCTTAAAACCATCATATGTTACCGGATCATCAAGAACAGAATACTTGTTAAAAAGCCCCATCCCTTGCGCCAATAATCCACAAAGAAAAGTACTCAAAAACACTACTTTATATCTAGTATCTATTTTTCGAACTAACTCACGAAAATCAATATTCATAAAAACCTCTTGCTATTCAACTACTGTGGTACGAATAAGACCATCCTCATTCTCAACCTTATATAATTTACCCGGAGCTATCACATTTTCTGATTCGAATGCATCTTCATATAAGTCCTTAAAACTTTCATCATACGAAAAGAAATAAATATATTCATGCTCTGTAATCTCATCAACAAATTCATCTATGGGAATTTGTTTGCTCCATACATCCTCATCATACAACTGTGTACCATAGACATTAGATGTAAACTGTATATCTGGACAGTAAAACGACAATCTGCCTGCCTCCAAATCTGCTAAAGAAGTAATAAACATAAGATCTGCTCCTTCCGGCAATGAACCATTCAGATAATCAATATGTCCCTCATTCCATATTTCGTCACCCGTTAATACTCCTGGCAATAACTGATCAGCGCCAAAGAGAACTACAATGTTCTCTACAAGTATGGCTGCAACAAGAGCTGGAATGAATCTGGCTCTGGAAACAGTATAGCGAATAATAACCATAGCCATAATTAATAGAGTAGTCAGCACAAACGTTGACATATATCTACTATAGCTTGCCAACCCAGCTGCCTCATATTCCGAAAACATTACCATATACATAAAGTACATTACTATTGCATAATATGCGCCTACCAGTAATATCCATAGTGAAATAAGCTTGAGTTTACTCTTATTTTCTCTGTCATCTTGTAGAAGCATTAGAAGAAAAACTATTGCTGATGCTCCTAATATAATCCATATGTAAGACAACTTTCCTATAAGTCCATCTGTAGCAAGAGCTCTTAAATATTCTCGGTCTACAACTGCCTGATAAGCAATATTACCATTATGTGTAATAACATCAACTATTTTCTTCAAACTGATAGAACTATACCCCTGAACAGCACTCCCGCCTATATTATACTTATCTAAATAGAACCCATATAATCCATAAGGAACAATAGACAGCACAACAGCTATTATTGTTCCAAGCCAAATATTAATTCTAGAAATAGATTTAGAAGAATACTTATGGTGATAAATTGTATATAAAAGGAAAAGGACAGGAACAAATGCAACCGCAGTAAGCTTACACATTATCATATTGCAAAGAGACAATCCAAACACAAAAAGACTATAATTAGAAAACTCCTCTGAAACAACAATCCATACGCAGTAGAATACAAATACACCAAGGATAAGATCCTGGTAAATTGTATGATAGAAAGGCACTTTAGAAAACAATGGTATTCCAAAAACAATAACAGAATTAACTATAAGTTTTACAATCTTATCCCATGAATTCCTATACTTTTTTTCTTCAATCCTACAAGCAACAGGCATAATCATAGCGGCTTGAAGCATTTGTATTCCTCTATACGAATTAGCCTCACTAAACTTTAATGACAAAATACACCATAGTGCTTCAAAAAGAGATACTCCCGGCACATAGTCTTTGTGTTCAAACCTATGTTCAGAAATGCAAAATAAGGCATCATTCTGATAAGATTCTCTTACAAACCATCCCCAATGGGAAAATTCATCCCACATATTGTAATGTTTACCAACATTCAAAATAAAAATAACGCCGTACATAATAATAAACATTATGACGGCCCACTCTATAGTACCTTTTTCATTCAAATATACTTTTTTTATAGCATCAAATGACTTCTCTCTAACCAATTTAGCAAAAATCGTCATAGAAGAACATATAACGCCAAGCATTATTCCAACAGATAATTTTTCTACTACTATCCCAGAAACTATCATCAATATAATCTGGATAAAAAAAGCTGGTGCCAGAGAGTCAATAAGCTTCCTCTTGAAAGCCATGCTATAAGCCGTTCCAACTAAAATACAGTATAAAAAAGGCAATAATATTTTTATTACAAACATAACCTCAATTCCAGTCTCCCTCAACATAATGTACGCTCCTAAACACGCCAAGGCTCTCACGTACCCAATCCTTAAATACATAGTAAATACCTTTGATTCCAGACTTCTCAACCTGTTCCCCAAGGTAATCCCAGTAACTCTTTCTCTTAAGTGGCATATCCTTGCATGGCGACTTCTTGTAATACTCAAGCCATACATCGTCATAGAGGAAGCATGAATACTTCCATGGCTTGGCTGCTCCATCAAAGTGGATTACAACCGCATCCTCAACGACCTCTTTATGGCTCCTGTAGTTAGTTCCATAGAAGGCATTAAGATCAGCAAGCTTGTAATACATTCTCTCATACACTAGCTTTCTGATTGGAAGATCAAACTTGATTGGCATCTTCTTAAAGCCAGCTCCGAGGTACTCATTAAACGTAGTATTATCCATGGACTTACGATTACCAAGACTTACTCTATAGTCAATCAGCTTCTGAGGAATATCATCCTCTATCATCTTCTTGGAATCATATACATATGCTCCAGTAAGGAACTGTCCTTTTCCACGCACGATATCTACAGTATTCTGAGGGCCGCCAAGATAATAACCTGTCAGATCTTCCATAAAGAACTCTGTCAGATCCTGCATGATAAGTACATCGCCATCAATGTACAAGAGCTTATCATACTCTGTAACAAGCTGTGGAAGATTGAACTTAACAAGAGAAGCCTGAGATACATGTGATACCTGACTGATACTTGCATATGCAGACATATCAGCGTTTCTGAAATGAATGTCTACATTTTTCTCATTTCTAAATGCCTCAAGGCAGCTAAGATCTGCATCTTCACAGTCTACTCCAATGAGGAAGATATCATAAAATGTGTCTTCATTTCTGTTCTCAAGCATTGATGTAATCGCAACACTTGTAGGCATTATAAAATTCTTATCATAAATAAAACAAACTGGAATTACCATTATTCACTCCTATTAATTAAAACTTAACTACAACAACCCCATTTATAACTTTAATCGATCCATCCTTGGGATAATTAGGCATGCTCTCTATTTCACTGGCATTACCAATTTCTGCAGCATCAACCACATTAGGCTTATACCCACACCAGTTCTGCATAAAATCAAGCCACGCATAATTATTTATAGATTCATCAACTGACCAATAAGGTATTAGATTGATGTCATCAAATACACCTCTTCTAACCTTTTCAACTCCACCAAGAGATGCATCATGTATATTCCCCACATTAACAAAAGCTACTGGATACTCGTCATCATATCCTTCAGCACTTTTTATTCTGGTAATCAATGTATTGTAATAGCTGATTGCCTCTTGCTGTGCGTAATTTGCAAGGAAATAACACTTATTATCATATCTGATATACATGACTAAAAGAATGCAACACAACGTAATAAATATTCTGTTAGCATGCACTGAATCTTTGACGTGAATATTCTTATCAAACAGATACGCAACCAGCACAAATGGCATAACGGATGCATACATCATATATGAATGCAAAACATTCACACCAGTCATAACTATAATGAAATTTGTAGCTAATGGAACTAGCGCAAACAGTCCTGCCAACGCAACTGTCAGAATCATGGATTGTTTAGTTTTTCTGTAAATGCAGTACCCTACAAAACAAACGCCAATCATAGCAAAAATGTAGTATAAAACGCGTACATTCGATGGATACATATAAAAATCAGTATCTTTTGATGGCAATATGAACTGTTTATAAGCCACACATACCCTTATAAAGTATTCTGAAATAGAGATATTGCCAACATCATTAACGCCCTTATAATTGGACATCTCTGCCCCAAGAATTCTCAAATATATTTTATTGATAATGAAGTAAACTGCCATAAAGCCAATAATATATACAGGCTTAAGCAATATACTTATGATTGTCTCTTTTTCTGTAGTATGATCCGCAAGGATAACCCTATGTATACAGTGAAAAAGGATAAATGAAAGAATCATCGGAATAAATGCCTGATATATTCCTACAGATATGGCAGCTAACAATATACCGCCCAGTATCCATGTCAGCTTCTCTCCTTCGCACATTAGATATGCACCAAGAATGCCAACCAACAATCCAAACATTATTATATGTGCACCATAAATAAAACCAAATGCTGTAGTAACTGTCGGAAAGCATGCCATTACAGCTCCGATAAAAGCACTAATATAATTACTACTAATATCCAACGCCCTAACTATTATGCATGCAGTTAACGCTATAAACATCAGACTTAACAGCCCGTTATATAATGGCAAGCTGTAATTAGCATCTCCAAAAAAATCCTTCTCAAATCTGCCAATAAAATCCAACGCCCATCGGCCAACATTATAGGTGGATCCTAATCCAAATAATGAGTTAGCATCGTCATGTACTGAGAATTTATTGAACAAGCCCATTCCCTGAGACATAACTCCAACTATGATACACGTCAAAAACGCAACTTTTTCCTGTTTTCTAAGCTTATCTGCAATAGGCATAAACACTCGCTCCCAAATAATAATCAATTATCCATACTTTTTGGCCCATTTTTCAATAATATATCTATTTAGTAACCGTCACTAAAAAAGCCATTTATCACTCCCAAGCTTTTATTTTCTTTTTCTTCCTGTTTCTTCTGTCAGATAAGATCTTAAAAAAACCAGCTAATCCCTGCTCATTGACAGATTTACGCATTTTATCGAATCTGTAGCTCCATATTCCCCTTAACTTAAATTCAACATTTTTGTATGGAGACATCATGTAGTACTTGTACCACTCCTTGGCCCATGGCCTAAAGGTATACCTCCATGGCTTTTCTCCTGATGCATAGTGTATAATAACAGCCTTATCCACCAAGTCCTGAAGACTAGTATAGCTGCTGCCATACAGCTTGTTTATCTTAGCCACATCACTTTCCTGCATAGCAAGAACCCTAGGCGGAATGCAGTTATATCTGATATCCACGTATTTATAATTCTTGCCGGTGGCAATATTATAAGTCTGCTGATCCATTGAAGATCTATCTCCAAGACTACGCCTAATCTCGCGCATCTTGATGTTAAGCTTCTCATCACGAATGCGCTTAGCATTAAACACCATAATACCTGCGTTAACATTGCCTGTTTCTTCAGTAATATTAGCAAGCTCTTTTACACCAGCTGCGTAGCTGTCTCCAAGTTCAACATTGTAAAGCTCACTAAGATCGCCTCTTACAATAATATCACCATCCAGATATAGGAGCTTATCATAGTCAGGAACAAGCTCACTTACATCGAATTTTAGAAGACAAGCTATGGAAATATGCGCAAGCTGCTTGATATCTCTGTACTCATCAAGAGATGCTCTGATCAGATTGACACTTGTCCCAAGGTCATTAAGTTCCTGAATCTTGGCATACGATTCATCGGAGCACTCTGCCATTATGATGTAAATCTCATATTCTGTCTCAGGGGCCTTATTCACTATGAGTGAAGTAATTGCGACACAAGTGGGCATAATGAAGTTGTCATCACTAATTAGTACAACAGGTATTTTTCTATTCATATATATCCTCTATCTGTAAAACAAATCCTCAACAGATATGCTCTTCACTCCTAAATCATTCAGCTTGCCTTGAATTAACTCATATTGAGAAATATCGGTTACTATTACCACCTCAGATCCAATACAGTTTTCCATTTCAGTCACAAACTTATACTCAACGCCTGCTTTATCAAGTTTGGATCTAAGCACAGCTGAAATTGAATTATCTCCAAGAATACAAATATCTTCATCAAGATTAGTGATAGAACTGACAAGCGATTGTCCCTGCTCTTCTGCTACCATCCACTTGCCCATGAACTTGAAAAGCCTCAGATATTTATCATGTTCTTCTCTCTCTATCTCAAGCTTATAATGAGTAGAGCTATAAGCTTTAATCCCAATTATCACCGATAAAGCAACCAGGATACCTAACACTATATATCCAATCATTTAGTTTTCACCTTACTTAAACAAATCCTGTTTGTTTTTCAATTCAATCTTACCATCAGCAACTTCATAAATATAATCACAGTTTCGAATTGTTGAAAGTCTATGTGCTATAATAACCAGCGTTGTCTTACCCTGCAGATAATTAATAGATTCCATAACCGCATTTTCAGTTTCTGTATCCAACGCTGAAGTAGCCTCATCCAGGAAAAGAACTGAAGGCTTAGTGTAAAGAGCTCTGGCAATACCTACTCTCTGTCGCTGTCCACCAGACAACTTAACTCCTCTATCACCTACTACAGTATCAAGACCATCTGGAAGACCCTTCACATAATCCTCAAGTCTTGCTTCTCTTAAAGCTTCCCATATCTTGTCATCATTAGACCTGCTATTATCGAAAGATACATTTGCTCTAATAGTGTCATCTATCAGATAAATATTCTGCGGAATATAACCAACAGCCTTGTGCCAGGAATCTTCATTTTCAAAAATGTCTCTTCCATCAACTGTAACTGTACCTTCATATGGTTTTAATAGTCCCAGCATTATATCTGCAAGAGTTGTTTTTCCTGCTCCAGACTTTCCTACAAAGGCAACAGACTTGTTCTTACCAATGCTAATATTGGCATTTTCAAAAACACTCTTTACACCCTCTGGATATTTAAATGAAACATTATGAACCTCAATAGAATCTTGAAAGTTCATCCTCTCTACAGCCGATTTATCTGCACCACTACCTATCTTAAGTGCCTCAATCTGTCGAAGATCATCATATACCGCATCTACAGATGCTTTTCCATATAATACATTTCCTGTGTATTCCGTGATTCTGTTAAAACTAGGAAGCATCTTCATAGCAGCCAATGCAAACGCCGTGAGTGTTGTGGCAAACTCCATAAGATTAACACCCATCAGCATTCTGATTGAGACTGTCAGAAGTAACGCAGTCATAGCTAGCATCTCAGTAATATATTTAGGTCTATACAAATATAACTTATATCTCTTATTAGCATCAGCATTTTCATCAAAAGATCTGCTGAAGTTATCCAAAAAGAACTTCTCCATTCCAAGAACCTTAAGCTCTTTTATTCCTCCAAAAGACTGTAATATCCACTTATTCATCTCAGCATAAGATAAACGTTCCTGTTCTCCAGCCTCTATCTGCTTCTTTTTATTTATTTTATAGATTATAACAAAAGAAACACCAAAAATAAGGCCAATCAGTATTGTTGTAACCACATCATTGACAAGCAGGAATCCCATCATACATATGCAGGTAAATATTTCTACAACTATGCTAACTACAGCAGAAATAACTGCCATAAAATTCCCGACGTCATTATGAACATTTCTCTGGAGATCTATAGGATTGTGATTAACATGAAATAGATAATCCTGATCAAGATATGTTGTCATAAGCTTATAAGAAAGCTTTTTGCGATTATTATATATAAAATCCAACTGAATCTTATATCGTTGTATCAAATAGAGATTCTTTATCACATAAAGAACAATCAGAAAAACTGAAAAAAGCACGATAAATTTTGTAAGAGTATGCGCATTAAAAACATCTGCAAACAAACTATAATACTTGTTCGTCTCAATAGCAGAAGAATCAAGTATTATATTAACCAATGGAATCAGCGCTGATACGCCTAGCAACTCAAACAATCCTGCTATCAGCGCAAGAACGATATTTACTCCCAACTCCATTTTCTGTTTTCTATTAAAAATATAATTTATTTTCTTTATAACATTCATTACAAACTATCTCCAACAAAACTCCCGTTTTATTACTTTACCAATGCCAACATAGCATTTGCACGAGCTTTCCACGAATACTTCTGTACATCTAATTTGGCCTGCATAGCTCTTTTAGCCGCCGCATCACTATGAAATCTAATATCATCAATACACTTAACCCACTCATTTTCATCATTAGCATTAGCCAAATAGGCATTTGCTTCGCTCAGTACTTCTCTGATTACTGGCAGATCAGAAGCGATAATACATCTACCACTTGCCATATACTCAAACAGCTTAAGCGGAGATGTAAATCTTCCTATGTCTTCTCCCATATTCATCAGCTTGTCCTGATTGGGCAGTATAAGAACGTCCATATCACACATAATGGCAGGAATATCCTTATTATTTACTCTTCCATGAAATATGACATTAGACGGAAATTCATGTCCCGTTTCTTTTATTGCTTCTTCTATTGTTCCACCATAAATTTCAAATATATCATTTTCATCAGCAATAGCTACTCTTCTGACCAATTCTATGCCCTTGCCAACTAATATTTTACCAAAATATCCTATATGTAGGCTATCTTTATTTACTATAAGCTCTTTACCTGCAAATGGCATAAAATCGTCCAAATCTGCACCGTCTGCAAGGACTGTTATTCTATCGTCATTCAAGTCATAGTTCTCAATATAGTAATCTTTAAGTCCCTGAGATATAGTAACAAGATGGAACCTTCTATTATCTACAAACCATTTCCATCTCAGCATTCTATAAAATCTTCCAGTCAAATGCTTGATATCTCCATGAAGGTCAAGAACTGCATCTATTCCTCTTATAACAGCAATCAGTGCTGTAAAAGGGTCTCTAGTCACAATAATATTACATCCATTATTCCTTGCCTTATTCACAGCCTTCATAGCCCATATAATCTGTCCTATCCTACTGTTTCTACCCGGCTTTATCCTATACACAGGAAAATCATTTCTAACTCCATATATTTCACGCATAGTAGCCTCTGCATCTCCTCCATGAACAATAAGAATAAAGTCCTCAGAAATTGATGCAAAGGCATCTGCTATTTTCGCCACATGTATGCTGTTTGTTGAGCCAGATGGAACTGATGCTCTGGCTATATAAGCAACTCTTTTTTTCATTTCAATTGATTAACGGGATATCTGATATATTATACAAATATATATCATACGCTCCTATACTAGCCCCATTCATAATGTCTAATACTGCTGATACATTGTTTACAACCATCTCAAAATCATTAAAGCTAGAATCGCCATTCCAAAATGGTATGCCAAAGACATCCGGATATTCAGCCTCTCCAGTCCAAACGCATAAATTCATATCATCAAGTGTATTTATTAGTTCTGGCTTTTCATATCTGGTAGAATAGGCTACATAATCGTATTCTTCAATTTTATGCATCATTCCACTTTCATCCACAGTTAATATGTCGCTTAAATCCTGGGATGTCATATTACCATCACCTGTGCTTCTGATTCCTCCAGGACAAAAAGCAGAATAATACATTGACTTAGTTTTCTCATTGGATATACCATTTAGCAGACAATAGTCTTCCTGCTGCGCTCTAACATCTTGATTCTTATAATATGCCGATGCACATACCACAGCTGAGGCACTTATTGATTCACTTATAGTAATAACTGTAAATGCAATAGTAATTACTTTGATCAACTTTGAACGCATATTCCACATCCATAGAATTCCAGCAACCATAAGTATAATTTCCGCAAAATACAACTCCAGAGCCCATCTAGGAAATGTTCTATTCATCATACATAGAATCACCACTTTGATAACAGCTAATAAAAGAATTGTATATCTTTTGTCTCTTTCCGCTAATACAACTAATAATCCAATTATTATCAGCGCAATTAAAGCCATCCCTCCGATATGTATATAGCCGTAATTTAAATATGCTCGAAGATTATTCCACCATCCAGCTCCTTGCCCACCATCATATACAGCTACTCCCAAAAAGCCATCAATAATAGCCGTCTTATAATTCAAAACTATGTTTGGTGCTATAGCTACAATTCCGACTAAAAAACTCAACAATGCAATGACTTCTCTGAATAAAAAATCCTTGACCGACTTAGAGTAAAACAAGATTATAAAAGCTACCATACCGTAACATGCCCCGCCATGCCATTTCTCCATTATAGCCATAGAAGATGTCAGCGACATGAGCACAAGATATCTATATAGTCTGGCTTCTGTATATTTGAGCGCTAATAGCATTGTTAATGAGGCAAAAAAAAGTGAAGCAACATCACCTGTATCCTGCTTAGCAAGGCATACCATATGCGGTGATACCGAAAGAAGCAGTGCACTGATTGTCCCTAGTCTGCTTTTTAGTTTATTGCCAATAAGAAAAATCACATATATTGTAACAACTCCTGCAACAGCTGTGATTATCCTACATATCCAGTACTCCTGAACTGAACGATATGATATCTCATGTCCAGAAGCATTAGAATATATCATCAAAACCAACGCTTGTATCTTGGAAAAAGACTGCGCAGGATAATAAAAAGTATCCCAAATAAGCCTTTTGCTTGAAGCCATAGCAATTGCTGGAGCAACCATCCATATTTCATCTGGCTGATATATTGATTCTCTTCCCCAGTCAAATCCTATGAGACGCAAAATAGCACCTATTAACAGACTAACAAACAACACTACAAAATCTATCCTATCCAGTTTATATTCAGATTTTGTTTTCTTACTCACGATCCTATAATCCCTTACATTTTAATCAGCCAAAGCCTTTAACCTAAGTTCAATTTCTCCCTGGTCATTATAACCAACGCCATATATTCGTCCATCTATAATTTCATCAGCAAACAGACTTCCATACATATCCTTAAATTCTTCATTCGTGTTAGCAATATACACATTTGTACACTGGCTCAAAAGCCCTGCCCATTCTTCAACAGTCAAATATCTCTCTTCGCTATCATCTCCAAGCCATTCACCATCAACTGTCATATCACTAAAATAATAATTCTGCATCGTACCTGGAGATACCCTAAAATTAAACCTTGAATAATCAGTTTCTTTTCTCTGATCTATTAAAAAGAATTTACTGAACTGATCAACATACACATAGTTGAGCCCATCAAAATTATAAAAATCATCTTCAGCAAAAATCTGAGTCCATAGTCCTGAAATATTGCCTATAAGCAGCACTACCGCTACCATAAACACAGCGATAATTCTATAAATACTCCTGCTTATATCTGAATATTTCAAATATAAAAACATGAACACTATAAGATACACAACAATATAAGCATATAAGTATCTCTCTGCCTCTTTAGCCCTCGCTGCCTGCCCTGCACTTCTAGCAAAGTAACCAGACATAAAAACAAATGACGCAAAAAGCGCAAATCCTGAATGAACTGATATAACCATTCTCTTATCAAGAACAGTTACTTTATCATTAGTATTCTTTATTAATTCCCATATAAAAACAAGTAAAAAAATAAGTAAAGCGTATGGAACATAAAACCTATACCCAAACCCAAAATTTCTGTTTGGTGCACTAGTTGAAAAAATAACACTTGAAAAATTCTTTACTGCTTCATTTCTTATATCCACTGGCATTATCAGGTATGCTGCAAAAAATACAAAAAAGCCTCCTACAATCAATAATGCACAATACTCACGGAACATTCCTTTTTCTGCAATTCTTTTTAAAATCAGTAATGCTACAGCTAAAACAATTATCCCCACAGGGATCAAGTAAATATGCCTCATTATCATCTGCAAAAGCAGTAAGATAGATCCTTCAAACTTATCTTGCCCGTCATGAGCGCTTACGAATATCTCCCATGGCAATCTTATCGCTATTATACTTGCTATGCATGCAATAGAAAACTTCACTCTATGTAGAGACATTTTCTTATGCCCATCAATTATATCCATTCCTACTAACATAAGCACTGTAATTCCCGCAAGAAACATGCCCGTTGATTTAGTTATGGTCAAAAAGCCAAGAGCAAGACAAACAGCGACATAGTAGTATCTATCTCCATATTCACGAGCTTTATGGTACATACATAGTATATATGCAACAGTAACTCCCATCACAAAGTCACTCTGTAGCACAAAGTATACGTCGCGTTTCAATGTCATAAGAGGCAATAAAACTATAAAGAGCACAACAAAAATATAATGCCATATATTTTTCTTTTCTCTCGATGAAAAAATAGCTAATAGCATCGCCACACAAATCATAGCAACTGCCCAAAACAAAACGCTTTCAGAAAAAACTCTCCAGAATTTCTCTGACAAGTATTCCCACATCATCATTCCAGGGATGTAATCATATCTGTATATCTTACCCACATGATAGAAATCAGAGACATACTTGCCATAGGCCATAAGATCATCCTGTTCAGCCAACATTCTCCCTTTACAAACAAGGCCATAATATATGCCAAGTATAAGATAAGAAACACCTCCAAATGTCAGCATATCCTTGAATGACTGCTTTTTTGACACAAAATATACCGTAAAAATGCAGCTTATAATAGCCAGACCTCCAACTAGTATAGTAGAGTATGCCAAGATGTCTAAAATCCCGCATGAATATGCCAAAAAGGTAGCTATAAACATAGCTACCGGAATTCCCTCTTCAATTCTTTTGTTATATGCCACTGCTATGGCTCCAGCAATCGGCAACACCACTAAAAAGGCCATATTTCTCCTATATTTTATAAAATATCTAGAATATCATCTCTAGTTGCGTCATATCTGCCAATAATCATAGGCTTTGTTCTGGACGCTTTTAAATCCTCTTGTAAAGTAAGTGCAATCGTCTTAAAAAGACTCAGTTTGCTAATTAACTTAATATTTCCAATAGTAACAGCATACGGTGAACCATAAGGAAAAGCAAAATGTACAACCTTTTTACCAGTTATATCCTCCAAATATACATTTGCTTTTCTTACTTCCTGCTCAAGCTTCTTTTTATTACTCTTCCTTGCCATGATATGATTCATTGTATGATTACCTATTGTACAAAGAGTATTTGCAGAAAGTGTCTTCAAATCCTCCTCTGAGAGATATCCGACGTCTCCAATCCTAGAAGGAATCACATATACGCAAAAAGGTATATTGTTATCATTTAAGTATGGCACACAATCAAGTGCACTCTTATATCCATCATCAAATGTAACAATACATTTTTGCTCAAAATTATCCACATTTTCCAGGTCATTAAGTGAAATAAAAGAATACCCCTTTTTCTTATGTGCATCTAATATTTCCTTGAATCTCTCCAGGCTGATAGTAAGTTCTCCACCCATGTCAGAAACATCATGAAACATGAGCACATGCCCATTAGTAAACTGAGGTTTTTGAGAGTTTCTTCTCTCTATTCTGGCATTTACCAGTTCACTCTGTTTATGAGCAATCTTATCTTTAACACGAGTAATCCTTTTTTCAACTTTTGCTAAATAAGATTTTCTATATTCTTCTTTTGAATAGGGTAATAGTCTTTCTTTCCAATGATTATAAAGCTCATAGTGAAGTCTTGTATGATTCTCAACATCACGTTTTAGTTCATAACCATCATATGGCAACTTATATAGAAAGATATCATCTCCGTCAACGCCTTTTATCACATTTTCTTCTATAGGCCTTAGCATAAGTGCATATGATGCTATAAGTTCCAGCTCATCACGCCGTTCAAGCGTCAACACATACTTAAATCCGTTAACTTGTCTATGCTGTGCATTGAGATCAAAACAAATATCATTAGAGTTTATTCCGGCTATAATAGTATTACGTAATACTCTTTCAAAGAACATATCATACTTGATAGCCTTATCCATCGGAGCAAATCTATACTCATAATCTCTATCAGCATATAACAACATTACCTGATGAGCAGTATTCATTGCCGCGCCATGAACTCCTGCTTCAGAATAATTCGTAGAAAGCGATGTGTAAGGAATTACATAATACCTATCAGTATCAACCACATAGCATGCATAGTATCTTCCCCAGGACTGATCTCCAAAGTACTCAATCTGCTCTGGTACATTATAATTAGGCACTACAAATTTCTGATGTTCCATGTACCAAGCCCTGAAACGCTTCCAATGCTCTCTGGTCCAACACTGTCCCCAGGTAATAGAGAACTGTCCAAGATAAGTATCATATTGGTTTTTCTGGGGCAAAAACTGATAATTGGAATAGCCATTCCATGCGTGACTGTACAAAGATATTCCAGCAATAGCATCCTCGTCATGATAATAATCCAGAGCCTTACATACATACTCATAGAATGATCTGGCTACAACTAGGTCATCTTCTAAAATTATCACTGCTCCGAACTCTTCTGTCATATCTCCACATTTTAAAATGTGATCTTTTAGTCCAAGCCGCTTGGGATATGTTCTGATATCCATAATTCCATGGCAAAATCCAATTCTCTTAACCTGCTTAATTATGTCATCTGTCACATCAGATTTATCCAGACTAACAATAAGATGTATATCTTCAGAAGGATAGTATGCTTCATTAACACTCTCAAGAAGTCTTGAAATACAGTCTATTCTATTGTATCCAACCAGAACGATTGCTGGTTTGCTACTATATCCCATATAAAATGATTTTTCCCACTTTCACTTCAATTAGTATCTGACAGTTTTATAATAAATAAATAATAATAATCTGCAATGGTATAAAAATAACGCAAGTCTTATACTTCGTTTTATTCCTCTTTCATAATTAAGAACTTCTCTACATTCATTCCTAATTTGTTCTATCTTGTAAAATTCTCTAAACAACTTGCAAAATGACTTCCAGCCTTTAAAAATAGCCTCTTCTCGCAGCAGTCCTATTATCAGTTCAGTTCTCTGATCTATAATAAAAAACTTTTTTGAATCGGATATTCCATTTTGTTTGTATAGAGATTCTTCCAGATCAATTCTGTTACTTACAGTAACAAATGCATTCTCTCTATAGGAATAAGTAGTACTGCCTGTTCGCTGATAGTAATAATATAATGGCTTATTAATATAATAAATCCACTGGGCATTCATAAATGCATCGAGTGCAAATGCTCCGTCTTCATTAAATCTATATTTCCTATCAAACCTTATCTTATATTCTTCTAAAAACTGCCTTCTATAAATCTTAGTGCCCATACAAGAAACGATATTCATAGGTAATCTCGTATGAAAATTCTCGATCAGTTCTCTACATTCATACAGCCTTTCGTTTAAATCAGCTAGAACCCTGTACTCCTTACCAATATCGCTTAGGCTATAGCAAAAACCAGTCAAAATGAAATCAACATTTTCATAATTATCAAATACTTTTTTGGCAAGTTTTAATGTTGTGTTATCAATACTGTCATCGGCATCCAAAAAAAAGACATACTCTCCATTAGCAATATCCAGTCCCTTATTTCTGGTTGCCTCCACTCCAAGATTAACACGTTTATTACTAGTATCCTCAAGATGACAAGCGACAGTTATATTATCGTATTCACGTTTCAACTGAAGGCATTCTTCATATGTGCCATCAGTTGAACCATCATCAACAAGAATAACTTCAAAGTTTGTGTACTCCTGCTCCTGAAGCTTTTGTACACAATGCCTAACATATTTCTCTACGTTATAGCATGGAATAATTATACTGAACATTCCTTTCTTCAAGCACTTTTCCTCTCCAATTACCTTCCAAATAATAGTCTTCCAAATTCATCATTTCTCACTATTCTAGATATACATAACGGAATAAGTATGCCTGTTACTACTCCAAGTACAATCTCCACTGCAAATACACCAATGTTAATCATATTAATAAAATAAAAATGAAGCAAATATATCTCCATTGTATTACGTCCAACATACTCCGTATATTTTGTAGGAATAAAATGCATTAATATATCTGTCATTGATACTAACATCATTATTCCAAATAACGCATTCAAATATGAAACTCCTCTCCCAGCTATCATTGTCATAACAGATGACAAAATTTGAGTATTACTATTATCTGCCATCACATTTACGCAACCACCTCTTTTCCACATTGATAATAATAGCAACCATATTCCGCCCGAAAAAACAAGCACAATTATCTTGTATGTTATTTTATTAACCTTTGAAACGATTTGGAACTGATTTACATAATATCCAATTATGTAGAAGAAATAGTAATATGATATATTAGCTATCCCCAATGGTAAATGTATCAAATTTAGGACACTCGCCAATGCAACAATAGCCATATCAATCATTACTATTTTTAAAGTAATTACATCACTTTTAACCTTGAAAAAGCTACGAGATAAAGCATAAACTGCGTGGTTAAAAAACAAGCTGATCAAAAACCAATATGTAATTGTTGGATCCCAAAAAACTTCCAACAAATAGTGCAAAAAGCCACTCCAATTACGCTTGAATACCCAAGGAATAATAAGCCACACTACAAATGGAATTATCAATGCCTTGGCCTTTCTGACAATCCATTTTCCCCACTCATTTTGCTTATTGCTTATTGTTATTCCACTAATAAACATAAATAATGGCATATGGAAAGAATAAATCGCTTTATAAATCCAAATTTCATCATAATTATCCGTTGCAAACTGTATCGCATGCCCTACAACAACTAGTATTATTGCAAATCCGCGCAAACAATCTATGAATGAATTTCTTTTCATCATAGACCCATCTCCCATCACTTCTCCAATCTTAGCATTTCAATTATCAAAGCCTGAAAAAAGATATGAAACACTATCATCACTAATTGCGCCCGAATAATATAACATAATGACAACGCTAGGCTTATAAGATTCAATTAATTCAGGCGTAATGCTGGACACATTAACATTATCAACAAAATATACTTCCTTGAATCCCAAAGAAAGATACTGATTAACTGCTTTTCCAAAAGAATCTGTAATTACAAGCAGCTTAACATCATTCTTGGCTTCAAGGTTCACATATTGTCCTAATGTTTTTCCTAATACAAAATCATAAGTATATCTGGATGTGTAGTCTTTAACCTTCAGCGGATCTGTATTGATCATCATTTCCTGCATAGTACCTACATTACCATTTGCATCCTGTAGTCTTGTATTAAAATCTGGCAAAATAAGATCGAAATCATCAATTCCTGCATAATATATTCCAGTCCTCTGGCCATTAGATCCCAAATGCCATTTATTGTACCTTGTAACCGTATAATTGCTGATATCTGATATTCTGCTATCAACATCACAGCCAGTCTTATCCTGAATATAATCCTCTAATACACCATAGGCATAGAATCCTGCCTCTGTAGTCCAATGATGATCTGTCCTATACATCATATCATACTGATCAATGTCATCATCATGCATCTCTTCTCTGAAATCGATAGTATCTATCCCTGCCTCTCGCATACCTGATACCAATCTATCTACATTAGAATTACCATAATCCTCTATTCCCTTTGGCAACTCATCATCATATTTACTACACGTATACGGCGTTGCTGCATAAACAAGTTGTATACCTTTTTCTTGAAGATACTCATTAAATGTTGCTGTATTATCAACACACTCATTTATCTTTTCATCTGAACACTTATCCATAGGTGATAATAAGTAGCCATTATTGAGCTTTATAACTCCATTCATTTCTGGCTGGTTCAATACATTTCTAATGGCACCATTGATATTAACAAACCACATCTTCTTATAAAAAGTGCTGGCTATATTAGTTTCAAACTCATTACCCAGTTCAGGAGTCCACTCATTGTAACTGACTACATCGTTAATATAATAATTTAGTAATTTCCCAAAACTCGGAACACCTAGTCCAAATATAGCTAAACCAAGCACAACTATGTACAGATAATTAGAATGTTTCCTATTTATCACTGTTCCAAAAAATCCTTTTCTTATTCCACATAGCATTTATGCGTTTCTATCCATAAAGCCAATATCAATAGTTCCCACTTTGGCCAACCTTCTGCACCATCTAATACTTGTTGAGCACCATTATAATCTATAACTGAGAACACTTTACCATTTGGATTTCTCAGTAAATCTCCAGTCATAGCGACTATTTCTCTATCCTTAAGCCACTCCCCCATTGGAGGTGAAAAACCATTTTTGACGTTATGCTTAATTTCATCTGTCCACTTATCAGAAAAAGCTTTCCGGAGAATATATTTATCTATATTCCCTTTTACCTTATATTCGAATGGCAACGAGATACAAAAATCAGCAAGTTCATAGTCACAAAAAGGTGTTCTACTCTCAAGAGAAACTGCCATAGTTGTCCTATCTGTCTTGAGGAATCCATTTCCTGGCAAATACCCAACTATATCGTATCTCAATAAATTATCCAATTGATTTCCTGGCAGATACTGATCACTAATAAAATAGCTTTCATCAAATGGTAGTATTCCAAGTTTGCCAAGCATGTCTTCATCCATTATCCTATTACTATTGCGGTAAAAATCTATAATATCAGAGAGATCCAGCTTGGCATTTTTAGCTGCATTGTGCTTCAAAAAATTATCACGCCTTCTTATATCGGTAAGTGAGTCATATCTTCCTTTTTTCTCTAGAGCTTTCATACTCCTATAGTCAAAGTGTTCTATCACATGTAATAAGAATTCTCTCAATCCCAAAGGTATAGCACTCTGCTGATATTTAAGAGCATACGCCATAGTCCTATATGCATAACTGTATCCACCTAGCAGTTCATCACCTGCATCCCCAGTTAGCACTACCTTGACATTATCTCTTGCAGCCTTGGATATCAAGTACGCTGGAACAGTAGCAGGATCAGCTAAGGGTTCATCAAATAAAACATTCATCTTATTGAGCAAATCTGCTATATTATAGTCCCCACTATGTAAAGTGATGTGGTTAGTACCATATTTCTTGGCCATTCCCTCCGCATATTTGGATTCATCCACACCATTTTCAAATGCAAAAGAAATCGTTGTAAGATTAGGCTTATATTCCGATGCTACAGAAACCACTGTGCCGCTATCAAGTCCGCCGCTTAAAAAAGCTCCTAGAGGAACATCTGCAACAAGCTGATTCCTTACTGCCTTATGAAAAAGCCTTGTAAATTCTTCAACTGCCTCTTCCTCTGTTATTAACTTGTTCGTTTGAGGTAAATCCCAATACCTTGATATATTAGCCTCACCCTCCAAATCAAATATCAATTGATGAGCAGGTGGTAAAGCAAATACATTTTTATATATCGTCTTCGTAGGATACACGTACGAACGTTTTAAATATGATCCTAGAACGTTCTTGTCCAATACCGGTTCCACCAGTCCTGTTGCCAGTATTGCCTTTATCTCAGATGCAAATATGAATTCTCCATTTCTTCCGAATGCATAATAAAATGGCTTCTCGCCAAATCTATCTCTTGCGCAGAACAAACGCTGATTAAGATCATCCCAAATTGCAAATGCAAACATTCCAGGGACTTTCTTCATCATATCAGTTCCATATTTTTCATATAGAGCCAACAATACTTCTGTATCACAACTAGTGGAAACTCTATTAGTAAGATCCTCTTTAATTATGATATCTCTATATCCGTATATCTCTCCATTAAAAACAACAGCCGTTTTATTCCTATTATTTAACATTGGCTGCTGACCATTTTTTATATCAATTATGCTTAATCTCACATGGCCAAGTGCACAATTATCAAAATAATACTCACCTTCTTCATCCGGCCCTCTATAGCGAATAGACTCGCGCATATTGTATAATTCATTCTTATATTGTCTAGCACGCTCTTTTATAACAATTCCTGATATGCCACACATATCTAACTCTCTTTCATCGTTTCATATAACAATATCTATAGCAGTATGTCTCTTCCTGCCATTCTATCTCATATCCATTTCGTTCAAACTCTTTGGTTTGGTCAAAGTCCAATCTATTAACTAGCAAAATAGCATCTGGAAGGCTTGGGCAAATTTCATCTATATCCGTATACATCAGTGGCATAATACGAGCGTCTGCAGACAAATTATAGGCTGCCTCATATATTATCTCTGCATCCAGATTATGAATATCCTGTTGAATAGCTACGACATCTTCTATTCCAGACTCCCTAACATGCTGTAATGGTTCCTTGTCCTGAGAAAAAACAAAATCCACTCTCAGTCCACTAACTGAAGAATAAACGATAGACGCAATGATAAATCCAACTATAATCTTAGAATATACTGATTTATTAGTAATGTTAATAAATGCTACCAAAGTACTAGCACTAATCAGCGCAAGAATAGGGTATATGTAGGAGGTGTACCTTGTCTGCACATAGAAATTGAAACATGTAGCAACGACCATAAATAGAGCAAATGAACTTAAAATAACTTTCTCCATCGTTCCAGAAAGAAGTTTTCCTTTGGTTTTAATCATTGTATACACAAAAATGATAACAAATAAAAGGAAAACTGGCCAAAAGCCAAATCCATACTTACCCATATACAAAAATGTATGTGCTAATCGATTAATAAAAGCTATGGGATTCAATGACAAGTAACTATCTAACATCCATATTGCGGGCCCAATAGCAACATCTATTGTTTCTGATGGATCAAACAACATGTCTAAATAATATGAATTCTTGTATATATATATCCCCCCACCACACAACATTGGAAAAAAATACAAAATAAATTTTGTAATATGTCTATGGGATAATAAAGCTATACCATAAATGATTATAAATATTGAGTAAAAAAATAAAGTAAGCTGCGTAGATCTCACGGACAAATACGCGCTCAATAGTGCCATTGCCTCAAACAACAATCGTTTGAACCAGTCTTCTGTTTGTAAATCCCACATAATTACATGAAAGCCTACGAACAGCATTAAGAGCATAGTAGAAAAGCTATAGAATCTTACATATGTAGCCATAGATACTGCCATCCCACTAAATCCATACATTACTATAGCTAATAACGCTTTATTATCATCTCTGAATATCTTCTTTACAGCATTCCATAGTACAAATTGTGATACAAGAAATGAGCCTATATTAAGCCACACTCCCGGCCATTTTGAAACTTGTCTTGGCGAAAAGACTGCTTCTAAAGCATTTAAAAGTACAAAATATGGATCTTTAAGAAATGTTTTTGCTAAGAATGGCAACTTAACAAAAAAAACCGACTCTCTTCTATCTACGAACAGAGTGTACTGAACATAACCTGCGCCAAGCCACTGATTGATACTATACTCTTTGTCATCGTTAATATAATGATTTCCATATTCTGTATCAGTAATATAGTGAGTTTTCTCAAAACTATAAAAAGTATCCCAGTATAAGCTACCTTGCCTAGATACCCAAACTAAAACTAATAGAACCTGCACAAAAACAACAAAAACACCTATCTTCTGTTGTTGTGAAATATCTATTTTATTATCATGTGCAAATAACCTATCTATCATCAAAAACATCCCCAATCAATTGATTCTATGAAGCCAATCCAAATATACAAGTACATACCAAATACTTTCATTCCACTTACCACCATCTATATAATCACGCCACATTTTCAATATACTATTAGTATCAAGAACCGAAGCGCTCTCTATAGATGCTGGACTCATCAGTGCCTCAGCCCATTCCCGCAACTCGCCATCTCTCATCCACTTGTCCAGTGGAATCGAGAAGCCAGTTTTAGGGCGCTCTAATAGTTCCTTTGGTACATATGTGTAAACAATTTTCCTAAGAACTCTTTTGGTAACGCCATTATGAAACTTATACTCTAAAGGTAGTCTCCAAGCAAATTCTATTACATCTCTATCCAAAAAAGGCACTCTTGTTTCCAACGAATGAATCATTGATGCTCTATCTACCTTAGCTAAAATATCGTCCGGTAAATACATCTTGAAATCCATTGCCATCAATCTGTCTTGATCAGAAAGTATATCATCGCTAGGAAATAGATCAAAATAGTCTTGGTAATTATCAGGATTCTTTAAAAAACTAGTATCGGAAACAGAAACAGCCGCATATAATTCAGGCAAAGAGCTTGCCATAAGTCTCTTAACATATGGATCATTTTTACTCTTTCCCGCCAACATCATTGCTCGCGCCCTAGCATGCTGTATACCAAAAGGCAATTTCTTTTGTTTGCTCCAAGAATCCGTAACCCAACCATTATACCTAGGATAGCCGCAGAATAGCTCATCTCCGCCGTCGCCACTTAGAACAACGGTAACATCTTGTTTTGCTATCTGACTGATAATACTCGTCGGTATTTGTGATGAATCTGCAAAAGGTTCTGTATATATTTTACTTAAACTAGGAATAACTGATTTAAGTTCTTCAACGGAAACATATTTTTCAGTGTGTTTTGTACCCAAAATCTTGGCAGTCTGAGCAGCTATAGGCGCCTCATTATACTCTGGAGAGTCAACTCCTATAGTAAATGATCTAATTGGCTGTGAAGAAACTTGTTGCATCAAAGAAATAATCGTAGTGCTATCTATCCCTGCAGATAAAAACGCTCCTAGTGGTACATCAGAAATCATTTGTCCGCTTATAGAATCTTTGAGCAATGACTCAATTATTTCTGCCGCTTCATCCATGCTTCCATTAAACTTGTTTTTTTGACACTCCACATATTTATCATATGAAGACCAATATGTAATATCCTCCACCGTATCATACGGCTCTTTTATTTTCAGATAATGTCCTGGTTCAAGTTTCTTAATTCCTTTATAAATAGAGAATGGCGCAGGAATATATCCTCTTCTAAAAAACAATTCAGTGGCCGAATAATCTATTTCTCGTTTAAAATCATCTAGCGCTGTGAAACATGATAATTCTGATGCGAAAGTAAATCTTCCATTTATAAAACCATAGTATAAAGGTTTTTCCCCAGCCCTATCCCTAACTAGAAATAGCTCTTTATTCTTTCTGTCATAAAGAGCTATAGCAAACATTCCCTTAATAGCTTCTAGAGTTTTATCAATCCCAAGATATTCAAAAGCTTCTAGTAATATCTCAGTATCTGTAATACTTCTAAAATGAATATTCTTATTCCTAATCTTTTCAGTCAACTGCTTATGATTATATATTTCACCATTAAACGCAATCACATAATCACCGCTAGCTGAAATCATCGGCTGCGAACCAGCCTCCGAGACATCCAATATAGCAAGTCTTCTGTGCCCAAGAACTACAGAATCATCTTCAGTTTTCCAGTACCCAAATGAATCAGGCCCTCTGTGCCTGATTCTATCTGTCATATTCTTTATATTATCTATTGAATCATCTTTTCCGTGGCAAAAGCCTGCTATTCCACACATGTATCACCAGCCTATTTATCTATGACCGTCATCCATTCAAGATTGGATATTTTTCCTTACTTCGGCAAAACCGCTCACATTCTCAAACAAATACTCCCCTATAACTTCCATTAACACAAAATCATTCTCATGATCCAAATCCAGAATACCCGTATCGTACATCTCAACCACTTCGCAATATCCGTCCAAAACGCCTTTTCCAGTTCTCAAATAATCTGGGTTGTACGCGTAGATAGATGCATTCATATCATAAATTTCAGGAGCCTGCTGTCTGGATGTAAAATCAGATGAAATAACTTTTTTAACCCCATGTTCAGTTCTCTTGACTTGGTTGAAATATGGATTACGTCTAGCTAGCGCAACTGTGGTAGTAACATCTGCTTTTTTCTCAACATGAAGATTTATTACATTCTCTATATCTTCAACAGTTCTTAGCGGAGATGTGATATCAAGGTCTACAACTACATCATAATGAGTACGTGCCTGCTGTTCCATTCTAGAAAGACAATCATTAATTACATCTATCTTGCCTATGGTATCCCCTGCCAAGCAAGAATCTCGTTCAATCTTATTCACTTTCATAAACTTGTTATTGCTTACAAGTTCCAATAGTTCCTGGCTATCAGAGTTAACAACCACATCATACTCAATTTCTGGATGTCGTTTTACATACAAATCAATAGCAGATAATGAATAATGAGCCAAATAATATCCGCAAAACTTACGAAGATTTTTATTCTTTATTCCTTTTGAACCAGCTCTTCCGCAAATAGTAAATAATATTTTCATTCTTTATATATTTCCTTGTGTTAATTCCAGCACTTTAAGTGCATGGTAATAATCACTATCACAAGACGTCTTCCCTTCTATAATATCTAAAAAATGCATAAGTTCTCTCTTTTGATAGTCATCGCGATTCTCATCAAAAGAAATCTCTCTTCCTTCTTTCAAAAATCTTATGCTATTCCCTACTATGTCTCCAATAATAGTATCTTCTCTTGTAAAAAGCTGTATCTCTCGGATTGTATTCCTGCCAAAATAATCCAAGTGCAATTCCGCTACCATTTTATCATACTGTGCGATATAAATAGCGTAATCATCACTATCGATTTCCAAGTCAGAAACTCTTCCAATCATAGATTTTACACTATTAGGGAACCCAAAAAGATATGACAGATAATCCCATTCATGTATTAAATCTATGCTGACTCCTCCTCCTAAATCTCTGTGTGCACTGTATGTATCTCTATAATCCTGTCCAGGTCTCCAGTCCGGAAGATAACTCGAAGATATACTTCTAACAGATATTACGTCATTCAAATCAATATTATCTTTTATGTAATTAATGACAGCATTATATCTTAGTGGGCATGCCACATAGTACACCGAATCTATTTTCGGTTCAAATTTCCTTGCATTACTAATCTGGCCAAGAGAAACAACAGGTTTTTCGATAAAAAAGTTCTTGCCCTTTTTATTAAACTGTTCTATCGAGGCTAGATGTAACTCCGTAGGATTTGTTATAAAGACTATATCATAATCATCCGGAACATCCGATATTTCCTGATAAACATCGCTGATTCCATAGTCCTTATCGGTACCGCGTCTAAACGCATCAATTTCAAATTGTGCTCCAATCTGTTCTCCGATGTCCAGCATATTCCTTATATGCCTTCTTGCTATAGAACCTATTCCCACAAAAAGAACTTTATATCTTTTCATCTCCATTAAGCCCCTAGTTCACCTATCAGCTTTATTATCTTTTTATCCTTTTCAAAACTATGAAGCGGTTCTCTACCACTTTTTATCATTTCAAAAAAGTCCTCAATCTCATTTTTGTAGGCATTTTCAACAACAAAAGAGCTATAGCCTTCAACATGCTCTGTCTCTTCCGCAAATAACACTTTTTCAAGGCTATTACTGTTCTGTTTATACTCAAATAAACTATCTGGCGTACCACTCCATGATAAATACTTGCCTTCTGAATAAGCCTCAAACTTTCTCACTGCCACCGGAGATACAACATCAACCATTAGAAGACCTTTGTTTCCATTTTCGTGAAGAAGTTGTATAGCGTAATTATCATCATAATCTATGCCTAGGGCTGTTATCCTATCCGCTACCGCACTATACTTATTGACATTTCCAAATGTCTCTACAAGCCAAGGGAGTTCAATTGCTAATATTTCGCGACAACCATTTGTGCGCTTATTTCCTACAAAATAGTCCTTATAGTTCTCCCAAGGATGCCAATCAGGAAGATACTGCCCTATGTGGTAAACGTAATTCCATTTGCAACTATCATCTACTTTAGAGCGAATGTACCTAGTCTCATCTCTATAAAGAAATGTTGAAGAAAGAAAGAGTTTACAGCCATTGTTCCTCGCAAGCTCTATATTGTCATCGTAACCATCGTCCACCAGATTTATCTCTGTAAAAACATTCCATTTTTTTGAAAGACAATCTCGTATTATTGCAGCATGAGAAAGCGGAGATGTACATACAAAAGCACAATCCACATTTTGCAATAAGTCAACGGATTCAAACGAATCTACGCCTAGTTCTTCTTTGGCAACATTTCTTCTATCTTCTCTGCTATCAACTCCATATACTGTATACTCGGGATATAACGCCTTAATCAGCCTTATTCGACGCTTTCCCATGGATCCAAGTCCGATTACTACTACATTCATATATTATATTAGATCATAAAATTTCTTTTTAAGATCTATTCTCCCCTCTTTTATTACTTCAACAATCTTTTCAGCTATTCTTTCCGCAGCATGTCCATCACCGTATGGACTTATCACATCCTTGCAAATAGCTTTATGCTCTTCAGACATAGCCTTCTTGATAGCACTGATAATGCTCAAACTATCTGGTTGGCAATTGATTATGCTATCAGACTGCAATCGGCCTCTCTGCCGATCTCCAATATTTACAGTAGGAACATGAAACGCTGGTGTCTCTATAATTCCACTAGATGAATTTCCAAGAACAAATTCAGAATACTTCATAAGAGATAAATATCTTTTCACTCCAAGCGAAGTATATACATGCATATTATCCATGTTTTCAGCCGCTTCATCTAACAGTTCATTGATTCTATTTCCGCCCTGATCTGCATTGGATTTGGTCACAATAAACTGGATGTCAGGAAAAGCTTTTATAGCCTTGATAAACTCCCCAATTTGATAATCAACACTTTCGTTTTCCATGGTCACAGGATGGTACGTGCAAACTGCATATGTACAATCGTAAAGTCCCACACTCCTGAGTGCGTCTACTTTACTCATATCAGCAATCCGCATTATATTGTCGATGCTCGTAGAGCCGAAATTAAATACTCTCTGAGGATCTTCACCAAGCTGAACCACTCGTTTCCTGCTTATTCCATTAGTAGTAAAATGAAGATAGCTCATCTTGGTAATGGAATGTCTTATCCACTCATCAATTGCGCCTTCTGTGGTATCTCCTCCGCACAAATGAAAAATCGGCGTCTTAGTATTGCCAGCCGCAATAGCTATTGCAAGCATTTCATATCTATCTCCCAAAAGAATTACTGCATCATACCGCTCTTTTGCAAAATGTTTAGTAAATTTTACAAGCGTATCTGCTTGATTAAAAGATACGTCAACATCTGATGCGTTATCTACAGAAATATTGATTCTATAATCAACCCTTATATTATCATTTTCTATTTCGCTGACAGTGTTGCCGTATGTGTCGCTTAAGTGCGTACCAGTTACAATCAAATCCACTTTGAAATCGGATGACTCATATTCTCTTAGCTTTCTGATAACTGGTGACAACAGCCCATACTCAGCCCTTGTAGCCGTTACAATAGCAACCTTTTTCATACTTCTATCAACTCATCCTCTGCAAAATCGCGCTTAGCTTTTTGGCCTAGTATTTCATTCCATCTCATAGGGTTAATTCCTGTACCTGGGCGCTTAGTAGTTATATTCTCTTCAGAAAAAACCTCTCCCGCCTTGATTTCCTTCAATGCAATAATACTCTTTCTTGCAACAGCAATATTTGCAATCTCGGATTGAGAAGGAGTCTTCTCTCCATTTCCAAGCGCTTTTTCAATATTTCGAATTGATTTGACCATCTGTGCAAATTCATCCGGTTCAATGCTGGCTTTATGATCAGGGCCTTCCATATTTTTGTCTAAAGTGAAATGTTTTTCTATAACAGTAGCACCTAATGCCACAGCAGCTATTGGAACTTCAATACCCTGAGTGTGGTCAGAATAACCTATCTTGCATCCAAATTTCTCTTTCAAAGTGAGCATAGCCCTCAAGTTAACATCCTGCATAGGTGTAGGATAATTGGTTGTGCAATGCAAAAGTATAATTTCACTTGCACCATTTTGCCTTAATACATTAAGTGCATCTTCTACTTCCTGAAGTGTACTCATCCCAGTAGAAAGAATAATGTCTTTTCCTGTTCTAGCAATTTCAACCAAATAAGGATAGTTAGTTATTTCACCTGAAGGAACTTTCCATATATTCTGCATGGAATCAAGGAATTGTATACTTTCAATATCAAAAGGTGTAGATAAAAACTGTATTCCAACTTCCTTGCAATAATCTGCCAGCTCCTCGAATGTCTCAAATGATAGCAATAGCTTGCTAAGCATTTCTTTTTGAGATTCTTCTTTGCCTATATTTTCCTTCTGGTACTCTGCCATCTTTGCTGTCTTTGAAACAAGTGAATCAAGCTTAGCTGTTTGGAACTTAACAATATCTGCACCGCATTCCTTAGCCTTAACTATCAATTTCTTTGCAATTTCAATGTTGCCGTTATGATTAACACCTGCCTCTGCGATTATTATAGTATCATTCATTACTTTTCCCTATTATTCTTAATCACTTTTGCAGGAACACCTACCGCTGTAGTCCTAGCTGGTATATTTTTCGTAGCCACTGCTCCTGCTCCTAAGACTACTCCCTCTCCAATAGTTAACCCTTGTATTATTTTGGCTCCAGTACCAATAAATGTATTAGAATTTACTGTCACTTTTCCAGAAACATTAACACCAGGATTAATAGTAACATAATCCCCAATTACAGTATCATGGCCCACAGTACAGTTTAAATTTATAATATTATGATTTCCAATTGTAATATCTACAGTCAGTATATTTCCAGCGCATACAATATTACCCTCGCCTAAATCTAGGCTATCAGACATAATCACGCTAGGATCAATAAGATTTGCAAAATATATTTTAGGATTACGCTTATACTTTTCAACTATTCTTTTCCTAATATCCGGAGATCCAATTGCTACAACTGCATATAATTCCTCTCTTGCAGATAGCATATATTCATCATTCCCAATCACATCGGGATTGCTAACGTCATTGTCAATGAATCCTAAAAAATCCCAAATATTCTCGGCATGATTGATTCTTTCAACTAGCCACTTTACTTCTCTTGCGAATTCTCCACTTCCAACAACAACTATTTTTTTCATCATGCCACCTCCTTAAGAAGCGGCTTAATTACTGAGTTTCGGTCCCCCCCCCGAATTTTTAGACAATATTCCGCAAACCTTCATTTCATCTCCAATATTGTAAAGTACCGTACTATTAGCTCCTATAACTACATTCTTCCCTATACAAACACTTTGAATAATTGTACTCCCTGCCCCTACAAAACTATTGTTTCCAACATGAACTCCCCCGCAAAGGATTGCCCCTGTTGCAATATGGCACTTATCTCCAATTACAGATTCATGCTCAATAATGCATCCTGTATTTATAATACAGTGACTACCAATAGATACACCAGTATTTATGGTCGCATTTTTCCCTATGAAGGTTCCTTGGCCTATATGGACATCATCAGCAATTACAGCTGTAGAATCAATAATGATCGGACTAAGAAAACCCAATTTCTCTATTTCCTCTACTAGAGAAGCTCTAACGTTAGGTTTGCCAACGCTTCCCATAGTAATAAATGCATAATCAAATCCGTTATTTTTCAAATCTGGTAAGCAATCGTCATTACCTACAACATTGCATCCATTAACTATTGTGCCTTCTGGAAGAGAATAGTCCGTGATAACAATCTCTGAATACTCGCTTTTTTCTGATAATGAGTCAATTACAGATTTGCAATGACCTCCACCGCCTACTAATACTAGTTTTTTATCCATTTACTAATGCCTCAAGAAGCTTTTTTATCTCATCTGCAACATAATGAATCTCATCTTCTGTAATGCTAGTACTTGAAGGAATATTAAGAATCCTATCAGCATAATAAGGAGCTTTCTCAAGCTTATATGTCTCATAATTCAAATATGGCTTTTGCTCGTTTATAAGTCCCCATATTGCCCTGGTCTCAATGCCTTTTTCTTTTAACATCAGAATAATATCGCGCATTGGCGTTATTATAACATTCCTGTCAATACACAAAGAATAAAACCACTTATTAGAAGATACCCCCACTCTAAATGGCATCAATTCAGCATACTTACAATCAACGAATTCATTTTTATATAATTCAAAGTTTTTTTGCTTTCTCTTAATGAATTCCGGCAATTCTTCCATTTGAGCAACGCCAAGTGCTGCTTGTAAATTAGTCATTCTATAGTTATATCCAATTTCATCATGAATATAAAAATGTGGATCAGTCTTGGCCTGAGTTGAAAGAAATCTTATATGGTCTACTACTTCCGGATTATTGGCAGTAATTGCCCCGCCGCCTCCAGTTGTAATAATTTTATTACCATTAAAGCTAAAGCATCCAAAATTACCAATAGTTCCAGCATATCTGCCTGAATATTTTCCCTCAAGGTAATATGTGCCCAAAGCCTCTGTAGCATCTTCTATTACCTTAAGTCCGTACGTCGAAGCAACATCCATAACTGCTTCCATGTCTGCCATGTTACCAAACACGTGGACAACCACTATGGCTTTTACTTCTTTTCCATTATGTTTAAGAGATTCGCCATCCCAATCACACTCATCCTGACAAAAATCTCTAAGCTTATCAGGATCCATGCAGAAACTATCATCACAATCAATGAATACAGGTTCTGCAAACTGATATCTGACAGGATTAACTGCCGCTATAAACGTTAGCGGTGGGACTAGTACAACGTCTCCAGGTTTTACCCCTGCCTCAACAAGCGCCATATGAAGCGCAGATGTTCCACTTTGACAAGCCGCTACATTTTCCACATGCATAAAATTTGCCAGCTCTTTTTCTAACCTAGAAATATATGCCCCGCCTGTAGATACCCAGCCCTGATCTATTGCATCATCAACATACTTTCTTTCATTCCCCTCAAAATTGGGGACTGAAAGGGGGATAAACTTATCCATTAGTGCCTCTCTATATTACATTTTACTATCAAGTGATTTTCCGGTTTCGATGTGTTCAAAATTCGGTAAGTATTCATGCATTATTCTAACCACATCTTCTTTAGATGCTTTATCCTGATCAAATACTTCTTTCAATTCAGCAAATAGTTTTTCAATTCTAGTCTTATCTGGAATTATCTTATCAGTGATTACTCCTAAAGAAGAAAATCTATTTAAATCAGTCTTTTCCTCTTCTGTAACAAATTCCTCGAAAGCCTTTTCACCAGATGTATTTGAAACAGAATAGTGCACGGGATACTTCCTACTTCCCTTTTTTAGCTCCTCTGCATGATCAATAGCTTCCTCATCTGAATCACATTGCAAAACTTCATATCCATATGCTTTTAGAAGCTCCGTTCCAATTGCATCAAAAGTCATCATCTGAGCTTCTTCAAGTTTAGGATAAAAGATTTCTCTGTTATTACCTAACACGCAGGAAAGTAGGCATATTTGGCCCGATTCCTCGGGAGAAACAAAAAATCTTCTAACATCTAAAGGTGCTGATAATGGTTGCAATTTCTGTATTCTTGCTATAAAGCCTGCCGGAAGCGAGCCATTTGAAAACGCCACATTAGCAAATCTGGCAGTTTTAACTGGGAATCTGTCTGAATAAGAAAAAATGACATCTTCCATTATCCTTTTACTAGCTCCCATTATGTTAACGGGATTTGCAGCTTTATCGGTGGATACACAAAAGTATTCTTCCGGTGGATACTCTGAAAGAAGATCCAGAAGCTTTTTAGCATGCAGCACATTATTCTGAATCAATGCCTCTACAGAGTATATATCTTTCTCAGATCTGACATGTTTATGTGCTGAAAAATTACCTACTATATCAAATCCGCCTCTATCTCTGAACATCTTCTCAAAAACAGGAGACGAAAAATCCATTGGATATGGTACATAATCATCTGGGACATACATACCCTTTGTAGATCTAAGATCTCTAGTAAGTTCTGCCAATGCGTTTTCGTTTGTATCTACCACAACCAATGACTTTGGCTTAAATGGAAGAAGCGCTTTTATAAATGAGGAGCCAATAGATCCAGCTCCTCCAATTACTAAAACGGATTTATCTTTTACTTTCCCTGTGATTTGCTCACTATTATTCTTAATATCTTCAGCAAACATCGACACAGGTCGTTTGATTACTTTTTCAGATATAAATTGATCTAAACTAAACATCACTTCGCCTTAATCCATTGATAGTCTTTCTGCGCCTTTAAACCTCAATATACACTTCTCGCATATCGTTCCCTTATCATCCGCATCGTCAATAAAAATCTGCCTAAGACGCTTATATCCATCACTATACCATGCTTCTTCAAGGTCAAGTTTCTTGTTCAGATCATATACATAATAATCTGTATAAGGCGCATTACAACAAGGTATAACATGTCCATCGCTATTGATATACATTGTATTAAACAGTATTGGACACTTAAACTCCTTATTTAGTACCATTTCACCCTGGTCATATACACCAAATTCCTCTTTTGCTTTGTCCATATCACTAAGGTTGTCCAGCATTACTGGAATAAAGAGAATATCATCCACTTTATCAGCAAACAGTTCTCTAACTTTCTGCTGAAGATCCGGACCCTGTTTTTTGGTTACGACGCAGGAAATAGAGGTAGCAACATTCAAATTGTTCTCTTGAATATAATCATGCATAAATGTGATATTTCTAACCACTGCATCAAAATCATCAGAGCCGTGAATAGTCTTATATGTTTCTCTATCTGCAGCATTAACAGAAAACCTTATGCTATCAAGTCCTGCATCCAATACAGCTTTTATTCTTTCAGGTGTAGCTAGAGCACCATTTGAAGTAATAAACGTATACTTAAATCCTAGTGCTTTAGTATATGCCACAACTTCTGCAAAATCAGGATATAAAAAAACCTCACCACTTAAATAAAAGCCTACTTCCTTCTCGCCAATGCCTACTCTCTTTGCTTCTTTTAAGATTTCTTTTACGAAATCCAGCTTAAGCATTGATGGCTCAAAATCCCAAGTCTTATACTTACCATGATACCCACAGAATTCACATTTTTGATTACATACGTTATTAAGCTCTATGTTTAAAGAGTTAGGTAACGGCGGGTTATAGGATAAATCGTTGTTAATCTTGCCAAACCTTTCTTTCATGTGCTCACGCATTGTTTGTTTACTCATAATAGTTTTCCCCTGATATTTTTGAATAAATATCCATATTTGCGACTTGTTCCTTCAACGTACACAATCTATTATCCATATCATCATTTAAAAAGGCGATAACTTCACGATATAATCCAGGTTTATATTTCTCGTCCAGACTATAATCTGTGTCAACTTCGTAAATCTTCACACTTCCCCTATCTTGAAGTTGCAATTTCTCTAACGGTCTAAAAATCAACCTATGTTCTGAAGTATTAAGTTCAATTCCCCATCGACCAGGGGCATTCCAATTGGCTGAATATGTAAAAATCTGCTTTTTATCTGTAAATCCAACGCCGCCAAAAACAGAACCACTTCTATGCCATTCAATTATATCTTTCCCACTTATCACTGGCGAAACTGAATCTATTTTTCCACCAGATAAAAACATTGCCATATCAATTACATGTGATGAATTAGCCAAAACCATTTTATCAAAACAGTCTTTGTTTTCCATCTGATCGAATATGTGCTTCCATTCTGTAAATTCAATGTTAAAAGAAGATACTCCGCCATCCTGGTTTATTATTTCTTCAGCAGCATATGTTGATGCATAAAAGCGTCTGTTATATGCAACATAGATACTGCAGTTTTGAGACAAACATAATATTTCTTTTCCTTCGTTTACATCAATTACACCAGGCTTTTCAACTAAAATATGCTTACATCCAGCCTGAACAAGCAATTTGGTAACTTTTCCCAAAGCTCGTTCATTAACAGCAACTATTGCATAAACATCGTCGTCTATTTTTAAACTCTCCAAATATTTCTGTATTCCGCCATATCTTACTTCAATTCCGCATTCATTTTGAAGTTTTTCAGCGTTTTCCTTGCTATTTCCAACTACTTCTAAATTCACTTCCAAATCACGTACAACCTTAATGTACTCTCGCGCCATAAATCCTGCACCAATTAGCAGAATCTTTTTCCTATTTACGTTATTTGACATACATCATTCTCCAAATCACCTGTAATCATATTTTCTTTTTCTAGCAAGGTTTTTAAAAAAACAAGATGCGCTTTCATGCTAATATCAAAAACAGGCAAATCACATTTTCCATAATCAAGGATATCTGAATATATACCTGTCATTGCAACACTTGTAGGCAAGTTACCAACCTCACATGATTTAAGCTCATAACCATCCTCAGCAATTCTATATCTACATTCGTCATTACTTTCAATTATTTCAAAAAAACCTTTATCAGAATGTATGCTAGTAATCATCGGGCAATCACTATCGTGAATACAAGTCAATGTTAGACTTCCTTTTGATCCAACGAAAGAAACAGTACCATTGAATTCTATGTATCCATCTCTTTTTGACTTATATATTACATTATCAAGCCCACTATTTCTTGCTTCTAGTTCTTCACTATCCGCTAATAACATGTTATACAAATCAAGATGATGGATACCATTACAAGCCAATCCCCACTTTCCACCTGTTACTAGCATATTCAAATACCTAGCATCAGACAAATGTTCTGCCAATTTTTTATAGAAAGGAATTGCTCTATACGTAGTATTTACCCACACACTAACATTATATTTTTCAAAAATTTCTCTTGCCCTATAAAAGTCTTCCTCTCGATTGAACAAAAACTTTTCTAATACCATTTTTTTGCATTCTGTTTTTGATAAGAATTCTGTAATAATATTCAATCTAGGCCCTGATGACGTCGCTATTATAGCCATATCAACTGCTTTAGGTATTATATCAATATTTTCTCCAAATATAACATTATGCACATCACTATTATCTATTTGGCGAAATCTTTCGTCAGCTAACGATAATGAATCCTTATTTGGATCAATTACATAAATCTGTAATGGCGTATCTACGTTTGCTAAAGCTTGCAGGTGCCTACTTCCAATATTACCTGCTCCGACTAAAGCTATCACCTTTCTTTCACTCATATTACTAATTTCCTTCCCATACAAACTCTAACATCCCAAGCAATTAAGCCATAAACTCGAAAGCTTGTGATTTAGGCGGAAAATCATTACAATCATATCTTTTTATTTGTAAATCCAATTTGCCGCCTATTGTAGCAATACCTCTTTCAGTAGTAAAACCAGCAATTGCTCCATTTTTCTTAACAAACTCAAGCACATTCTCATTGTAACTACCATATGGATAATTCATAGTCCACTCATCATGATTAGTAAATTCATCCATTACCTCAAGTGCTTTTTTTATATCATTTTGAGCGATTTCATTTGACGCTCTTCCAAGCCACATGTGGCTATAACCATGTATTCCGATATGCATACCATGCCTCTTAAGAGTACGAATCTGGTCTCTTGTCAAATACAAATCTCGAGCCATGATTTCTTCAGAGACATCTAGATATTTTGCAAACAGCTCTGAAGATATTATTCCTCTAAGCTTTTCTGGTAATGCTGTTTGCAATACTCTTTTAATAAAAATAACTTCTTTAGTGTCCCAACTGTTCGCATGTGCAAATTCATTTATGAGTTCATCGTTTGAAGGAAAGTCATACTCAGTCCCTCTATAATAATCCAGTTTTTCTAGCAAATCATTTAACAGCGAATCTACATTAGCTACAGCTAAGATTAAATGAATCTTGTTAACGTCTAACAAGCAATGCTCTTCCACCGGCTTACCAGGAATAAAAAAAGAACCTTGAAATCCATATTCTTCAAGTAATGGTAAAGCATAGGTATAGTTGTCTACATATCCGTCATCAAATGTAAGAAGTAACGCCTTTTCTGGCAAAGTGTACTTCCCTTTTATCGCCTCTATTACCTCTTCCATTCTGACAACATTAAAGTTTTCCTTAAAGAAGGATAGCTGCTTTCTAAAACTCGCCAAATCCATCCCCTTAATTTGTGGATAACGACTATATTGCAACTCCCTCGTATAATGGTACATTGATACTGTTAACTGCTGATTTTGATTTGGCATCTCTTTTTCCCTTATGACATTACATATATCAATTAATATATCTCTTTATCATTTCAAGAATCGCTTCCGCAGACTCAAAATTATCTGGATCTATCTCAGTAGGATCAATTTCAATAGAATACTCTTCTTCTATAGACGAAACAATGCTTATAATATCTATTGAATCTAATACACCATCAGTAACTAAACTCTTGTTGTTTTCAAAGTCCACTTCTGAATTTACCTGTTTTAATAAAGTCAGTAATCTCTCCATAGTTATCCCTCCGCATATAATTTATTAAGTTTAACCCTGTCTATTTTGCCATTTATATTCATTGGCATTTTATCTAAATACTGATATTTGTTTGGATGCATATACCCAGGCAGCTTTTTGCTAATATAACTAGCTATGTTTTCAGTTTTGTTCGTACCGGAGTATACAACTATTATTTCACTAGTATCCCTATTATATAAACAGCATGCACTATCTACGCCCTCTATAGAAATAACTGCATTCTCTATTTCCCCCAATTCGATTCTATGTCCTAAACGCTTAATCTGATAATCTCGTCTACCGGAAAAATAAAAAACATCCTCTGTTCTGTATGCCAAATCCCCTGTCTTGTACATTATTTCCATCCATTTATCATTCGTAGGATTTTGAACGAATACTTCTTTTGTCCTTTCTGGCGCACCATAATAACCATTTGACAGACACTGTCCCAATATACACAGTTCTCCTATTTCTCCCTCTTTAGCTACATTCCCCTCGTCATTTATTACTAGTACAGCACTATTTTCACACGCTTTCCCCAATGGGAGTACTTCCTCGTCACTAAATGCTCTTTCAATATCATAATACATGCATGCATATGTTGCTTCTGTAGGGCCATACATATTAACATACTTTGCCAAAGGAACATTTTTTATCCATTCATTTAAATGTTTACATGGCATAACTTCTCCGCAAAAAATAACAAGCCTTATAGTTGATGGCTTTATAATTTCAAACGCCTTACAATTAACAACATTACACAGCGCTGAAGGCACCCATACCAATGTATTTATCTCATTTTCGACTATATATTGAAGTATCTTTTTAGGAAAAGTATACCTCATTTTTGATGGAATAAATGTTGTTGCACCCGTTTTCAGCGGGATAAAAAGATCCGGAACCGAAGCGTCAAAATAGAATGGTGCCTGATTGCATAGCCTTACAGCCTCATCAAGTCTGTACCTTTCACAAATCCATTCCATAAAATCTATAACTGCCAAATGAGATATTGTAACCCCCTTTGGCACGCCAGTAGAGCCGCTTGTGAATAAAACATATAATAAATCAGTGCTTTTTGATTCACATCTAATGCTGTCAAGCCTTTTCTGATCAATATTTGTCAATACCGCTTCGCTTATGTGAACCCTATCAATACTACAATCAATATCATCTACTTCTTTAGAGGTAGTATCGTCATAAATTATAAGTGCCGGTTTTAATGTCTCAAAAATAAGCTTTACCCTATCCAACGGCATTTGACTATCAATCGGCACATAAAAGCAACCTGCATAAACAGCCCCCAAAAATGCTGCAACACAGCTTGCTTTTTTCTCGGTATATATCACAATTGGGGAATGCTGCCCCACTTTAAATGCAACCATAGTTCCAATTCGTTTTGCACAATCTAGGAGTCTTGTAAATGAGTATTCCTCAGATTCATCTGCATATGCTATCTTATCTCTATATTTTGCTTCAGTTTCTTCTAAATATTGTAAAATATTGTAATACATGCCCATATATCCCATAATCTTTCTAATAATGTCTAATTTGGTCTATCCTGATCGCCATCAGCTTTGGTAAATAATCCCGTTTCAACATTACCAGAAACCCATATTTCTACATTTCTACGTTCAAACGGATTAAAATAATCTGGAATAACTATACTATCGTTTTCCATTCGTTCTGTAAAGCCAGCTTCAAAGATATACTCATATTGAAAACCATAGGTGTAAAAATCTACATATTCGCAATCGTTCTCAGACAAAAGTTCCCGGATAAACGAATTAATTCCAGAAAAGCATATCTGCTCCCCAATATAATCGACAATTCTAACAACGCTTCGTTGCTCATATTCTTGTTTTCTTATAACTATAAGAGCTTTGGAATCATCTAGCTGAATCCCATATACATCATAATTGTATATAGGATGCTTAAAATACCTATGATTTATATATGATAAATCTTTATATGGCACTACACCATGATCATAGAAATTGACATACTCTTGGGTTTCACTAATATCATCTATTTTTTTTACTTTAGCTACTCTGCTTATGTATTTTGGCTCTTGTATATATTTGTCTTTTACATCAGCAATAAAAAAATCATTTCTATCAGCTAAATAATAGAAATGTCTCATTCTCCACGTATTGAATGTTTTAGTTAGTTTTCGTAATAATGGTCCTGTAGTTGTCTGAGAGTCACCAACACCCAGAATTGTCCGTGCCCCAACCATCTGTGGCAATCTTTTATACAACTCCATCCCCAAAAGGGGTAGCACTCCATCTCTTACCTTCCATATACCGGTCCATATGTCAAAAGTACTTGCATCGTGCGATGCCGGCAAAAAGCCCAATATTCCCTCAATCTCTTTACTTTTTCTGTCTATAGCTAAAAGGAAATTAATTCTATCTTGGTCTGCATGTTCATATAAGAAAAACTCTTTATTATTCCCTAATATATGGCCTTTTTTCCAATACTCATCTATAAAACACATAATCCCGTCCACATCAGCCATCTCTGCTAGACGTATTATATACTTATCATCATAGTTCAAAGTAATAACCTAACTGCCATATCATTCGTGATATGGCATACTCCTTTCTTTGCCAAAAAACTCAGCCCATTTCACCACCGCTTAATCAATATATCTTGCCTCGTATAACCAAATGGTAGTTCTACACTTTGTGGTAGCAAAAAAGATTCATAACCCCAATTTCGAATCTCAAGCAGTAAGTCACAGACTTTTTTATCGTCCATAATATCAAAAGGCTCGGTTACGTTGTTTTCAGACTTAATTATATCCTCTTGGGTAAGATTTGTTAATTGGTGCTTATACTCTTTATCAATTTTTCTGCCTACCTCACTATTGGAATATCGTTCCTTAACACTAGTATTCACAACATCCCCAACAAGCATTCTCCCACCTGGTTTAAGCAGATCACAAGCTTTTTTTATAAAGTTTCTCTTGTTATCATATCCATCTATATACATAAGAACACTATAAATCAAAATACAATCATATTGTTCTTCAATTTTTAATTCTGAAAAATCTCCAACTATAAAGCTTACATTATCTAAGTCTTGCGTTCTTTTTTTTAATCTTTCTATTGCAGATTCACCATCAACTCCCGTACAGGAATCGCACATAAACGATAATGGTATTGTAATATCTCCACAATTGCACCCTATATCAAGAAGCGAATCTTCCGCTCTAAGTGACAACTTATTAGCAATATCAACCACAACATGTTTCATAGCGCTTTTCTGAAACGAAAATCTTCCAGATACATTTAAAGATGAAGACAAATGCTTCGCATCTTCTTGAAATTTGTTCATTCTGATATTGTTCATTTTCTGTAGCATGAACTCAGTATATATTTCATGCATTCCTTTCTACATGTTCAATCAAATATTTAGACTGTTATTTTGTATTTATAGACAAACACATTCAGTATCATCTTGAATCACTAAGTCTTTTCTCCATTCGTTTCATTTCCTCAAACTCGCCCATGTCCAAAAAAGAATTATCATCTATAGGATACATTCCGACTTTTTTTTGTGAATCTATCAATTTCTGCGCTAACTGTGTCATATGAAACACTTCCTTTTCGGGTATCCAATCGATAAATTTCGGATTGATTATATACATTCCAGTGTTCACCATTGTCGGAATAGACGGTTTCTCCCTCATCGATAACACTTTTCCATTTTCTCCAGTCTCCAGTACACCATATGGAATAGAAATATTCTTCAATGAAGATACAATTGTCATATCATTATTCAGTTGTTTATGACATGATATGATATCTTCATAATCAGCTTCTATAAGAATATCACAATTAGTCACTATAACCGGAGAGGTAAACACTCTATCAATTAATCTTATCCCTCCAGCAGTTCCCAAAGGTTCTTCTTCATTTACGAACTCTACCTGATAAGGAAGCTTCTGATCCATAAAATAGGATTTTATCATCTCTCTTTTGTAATTTAATACTAGATAAAAATCACACGCTCCATACTTATGGAACTGATTCATAATACGCTCTATAATTGGTACTTCACCTATCGGAATAAGCGGCTTAGGAAGAATCTTTGTATATGGGTACAACCTAGTCCCCTTGCCTCCCGCCATAATTATTATAGGAACATCTTTAAGGCAATCATTTAATCCTGCAGAAGAATAAAACTCGTCAAATACTATATCTTTGATAAAACCATTATCATCAATTATAGGGAGAGATCTAACCCCTAATGTATTCAAAACATTATCTGCTATATCTCTCTGGCTCTCCATTATGCACTTTGCATTTCTATTCAAAAACATGGAAACGGTGCCTGTTATATTGCCGGTCTGGATAACCCAGCGACGAATATCTCCATCGGTTACACTTCCCAAAAACTTTCCATTCTCATCAACAATATACAAGACTCCTCTAGCATTGTCTTGTATTTTTTTCATAGCATCCACAACAGTAATGTTTTCTGTACTCAGGCAATTTGCAATATTCTTTTTCATATATATTCTTCTCATCAAATTCTTTTTTCGGACAGTACTTAATTCTATATAACTTCCTTAATCGTACATTCTAACTCACTTATGGTAGTTGGTGTGTAATTGATACACCCCTCTTTTTCGATTTCTTCCAATGACCATTTCCAGTACTTCTCGTCCAACAACCATTCTTTATATGGTTGTATGTCTCGCAACCAAATAACTTTCATTTTACGGTGCATTAATAGCGCTGATAAAAAAACTGCACTAGTATCATCTGCAATAATAACCTTATCACTCAATTCATTATTCATACAATACAATTCCCATGGATAGGCTTTTTCGGCTACTCTAACCCTATATTTGTCATAATACCCAACCGGAGTTCTAGGATGGGGTTTTATATACAACTTTTCAGGTTTTATCCATTTTAAAATCACGTTCAACTCGGAAATCAATGTTTCTTCCGCTTTGGTTTCACCTGGGACTCCTAATAGTAAAATATACTTCTGATTTATAGTATATTTAGAATCATAACCAAATACATTATTGATAATCTTTATCATTTCTGGTCTTCTAAATAAATCTGTAGAAACATCGATGGTCCGTCTCCTACGAATTATTGGCGAAATATCACTTCTGAACATATAATAATCAAAACTAAGCTTATTATACGTAAATTCGCCATTTCTAAGTCTAAATAATCTGTCATATGTTCCATCACAATACACAGGATACCCACATTTAAGAAGAGCAAATGGATCTTCACGAAAAAAGCCCACAAAACAATCACTATACACGTGAACATTCATGTCTTTATTATTGTTTTTCAAGTATAAATATATGCATGTAAAAGCTGTATTCGGATTCCAAAAAAATAAATCATCGTATTGTCCAACCAAATCGGTACCAATAATTTTATTAATCGCACATTTTAAACTCAAAATGCCCCAAATTTTCTTGTCCATTCTATTAAGGGCATCTGTATTTGCCAAATAAACCTCGTCAAATATAGTTTTTAAAGTGCAACTGCTGATAATTCTTTCAACTTCTGGAATACTATTACTAAGTACAATATCAAAAACGCAATCCCTAAAATGCTGTGTTCTTATTGCAATTGCAATCATCAAATTTGGAAGGCTATCCACAATTATAATCTTTTTAAACTTTTTTTCCATGTACAAATAGTCCTTCAACATTTATTTATGCAGAAACAAATCCCCTATAACGAGATCCAGCCCCAATATGCAATATTGCTATTTTCAAAACAATTCATCCACCTATTAGGTGAAACAACAACTTTCCCGTTGTTGTATTCAAGATACGCCCCCCACCAACTAAATGAACTATTTGCAATTATATTGTTTTTACATTTACTCATAAGAATCAGATCGTAAATAGCACCTTTTTCAGAATTATAATCAATCCAATTTATTTTATGCTTTGCTAACAATGCTGAAGCTTTATCGACATCATCTGAAAAGCCGTAATATACAGGATTAGATATATTTCCTTCAATATAACTAAAAGCTCTATCATAATAATCGGCATCACAAATTCCGCCGTACAAATCTTGGAGATTTAAATAATCCCCCATACGAACATGCACGGCTACTGAATTCTCATTTTCCATCTTCTCTGCTAACTTTTTTTGTTCTAGCGGCAAACATGGAAACTTCATATGTTTTAATAATTCATCTTTTATATCATCAAAATACCTGTAATTTTGCCAATAGCCTTCTAAATAACAATCATCATAGCTTAGAATCTTTTTATTATATACATATGGTTTCTTTTCAAAATAATAATGCCTGTGTTGAAGAAATCCCGGCACAAATCTAATGGTTTTTCTATTCAAATATTCAGCTATTTCATCTGCACTAGCAATATTAAATTCAATGCCCAATTCGTCTAAATAAAAAAACCTTTTTTCGTTCCCATCCCCAAATGCACTTATATCAGCCTTTACGTCTTTTCCAAGTATCCTCATCTTTTCGTAAAGTGCATACTGAAAAAGTTGATTTCCCAAAGCTCCACAAAATTTAATAATTATCATACTACATTCCAAACATGTTAATTATAATAACCTAATGGTATTTCCGGTAACTGATCGATATTTTTCTCATCTAGATCCGTAGGGAAAAATCTATTAGAATCCTTAAATTGATAGTTATTCCTGTTAACATACGTCACTTCCAACATGTCTGGGAGTATCCAGCCATCCAAATTTATAGCGCCTCCCCAATTATTTGCGTGTACATGAACCAACTGATGGGTTCTATTAAGATTCTCTAGTCCCGCAAGGATCAAATCCTTATGCCCTAGATTATGCATTCCATGCAGTTCCATCACAATCTGATCAAATGCCTTAAACGTATCGCTACTGACATTTTTTAACACTTCCCACTCAAAACCTTCTATGTCCATTTTTAGTATCATATTCTCTTCACTATCGTGGCAATTATCATGAACAATTTCTTCAAGCGTTTTCATATTACTGCTAGAATTACACTTTCCGCATATCCCTATTGGCTTCCAGTGTAGGAAATCATTATGAACCGGAATATCCTTAATTGTATGGTCATACATATAAACATTCACTTTTCTATCGGAAAAGTACGTGTCAAAAGATATCTCATCACCTATTCCTATACTATATATTTCCGTAACCTTATCCATGTCGTCAACCATAACATAACCGCCATCAGCAGGGCTACCTACTCTAGTATAGTTTTTTCCATTTACATCTTTTACTTTTAACGCTGATCTCAGCTTACGTGTATACTCAACTTCCTCTAAAAATAAAGGGCGTAAAAAGTCATCCGTATTTTTCTGCTTTAATAATTTAGTCTGAATCTTTTCTAAAGAATCCAGGTTTCTATTCATGTTCTTTAAAATATTGGCATATTTTTCAATTTTTTTCATCGTTTTACCTCATTTATTTTTCATTTCGCCTTACAGAACTTCTTCTTTTTGACGTTCAAAGGCAATCCCATCTTTTATTTCATACACTCTATCACAATTTCGTATTGTTGTAAGCCTATGCGCTATTATTATAAGTGTTTTTTGCCCAATAAGCGCATCTATAGATTCCATAACGGCATTTTCTGTCTCCGTATCAAGCGCTGAAGTAGCTTCATCTAGAATCAATATTTCTGGATTCTCATATAGCGCTCTGGCTATTGCTATACGTTGCCTCTGACCACCAGAAAACTTAACTCCTCTTTCACCTACAACAGTATTTATTCCATTTGGCAAACCGCTAACAAAATCTCCCAATTGAGCTTTACTAATAGCATCCCAAACTTTATCTTCCTGAACCATATCTTCTGGAATACCAAAAGCCACATTCGCTTTTATTGTATCATCTATTAGATAAACAGACTGTGGTACATATCCTATTGTTTTAGCCCACTCATGCGGTATTGAATATATGTCTGTTCCATCAACAATAATACTACCACTTTGGGGTTTAAAAAGACCTAATAGCATATCTGCAAGAGTAGTTTTCCCCGATCCAGAAGCACCAATAAGCGCAATAGATTCTCCTTTATTTATCTTCAAACATAAGCCATTTAATACGCTATCATTGGAATTTTTATATCTCCATACAACATCTTTAATCTCTATATTATTCTCAAATACAAATGTATTAGAATCTGTCAAATACTGAGAAGATGTATTTTCTTCACGCATTCCAATATTGTCTTTTTCTATTTGCCTCGCCTCTCGAATATTATCATAGCATATGGTCAATCTCGCTTGGTTATACACTATGTTGTTAATTCTAGAAGACATCTTGGAAATTGATGGAAGTATCTTAAAAGCGCCCAAAGCAAAAGCACCTAAAACCGGAATGAAATGAATTGCATCTGTTCCTATTGCTATTCTTATACACGCTATTCCTATGAATCCACCAACACACACTCCTTCTAATATTCTATCTGGGCATGCGTTAATGAAATTATTTGTCACATTTAATTTTTCAACTATTTTGGAAGCCTTTTCGTACTGCTCAATAAAAATACCTCTCCTATCCATAACAGTTATTTCTTTAATACCATTTACAGCCTGATAGCTATACATGAACTGTTTTGTATTCGCATCTATAAAAGCTTGTCCTGCATATTTAAGCTTCTTTTTAAAGCCGTACACTATTACCAAAAAACATATTCCAGCTAAAAGAAGAGCTCCCACTGCAACAAACAAATCTGTGTATAATAAATAAACACCTATCATAACTGCAGTCAAAAAGCTGGTTAAAAACTCAAATATACTCAGCATTACCTGATAAGCAGCTGAGGTATCTCCATTTATTCCTCGTATTATGACCGCACTATTAGTGTTTACAAAGAATTCATATGGTCTTTTTAAGTAAGACTCAAGCATTAGTGTTGACAGTTCTCTAAGAAAGCTTGCAGAAAATTTCTGTTGAATATAAGTGCATAATAACGCAACACAATTTTTCAGCAAAAAAACAATGATTATAATGATACCAATGAATAATACCATCGTTACAGGTGTGATTTCTGGCCAAATCTTATATATTATGTGTGCGTACCACTTTTCGCTCATATTATCCATATCTACCATGGCATCAAGAAATGGATATATCACAGATACACTCAGTAATTCTAACAATGAACATATAATCATTGAAGCAAAGACTATTACTGATTTCTTTTTTTGCTTCTTTGTCATTATTTCTGTTAATTCACTAATTATTCTTTTAACAGACTTCAAATCTTTCATGCATCAACCTTTTTTATCTGAGTTTTATTCTTTTTGATAGTATCATACACATACTGTGCTAAAAAGGCTATTACAATGCACAATATGTACAGAATTATGTGCGATAAATAGCCATGATTTATTCCATGCTTATTCAATAATTCGATATAAATCAAGCTGATTGCCTCGTGAAATAAATATAATGGAAAACTTGCTCTTCCTAAAAAGCTAAAGATTTTATGGCTAAGTAGGCTATCATCAGTACCCCCGCTAAAAGATATCGCAACAGCTATTGTCAAGAGCATAAACATAGGATATTCAAATTCTATCTGTAAGTCTGAACTAATATACACTATTGTCAACAAATAGATTGCTGCTTCGGCTATTCGCAATGTAATTCCATGTCTATATATCTCTTCAGTATTTTTAATATTCTTTGCAAGTTCATAAGCAATGCATCCAGCACACATCACAGCAAGCGGATACCATAAACCACTAGCTATTCTAAATCTATTCTTATAATTCAATAAAACATATAGGCTAGCAATTGAGGTTAATGGGGCAATAATTCGAATAAAAATCTCTCTCTTCCACAGTATTAGCGGAAATAAAACCAATGAACAAATCATTAGCGCAGATAAATACCATGAAGCAGGCACATAAAAGCCATTAGGATATAATTCTCCGCCATTTAACCCTATATACTGCATCATAAAAAAGCCTGAAATATTGTATAGCGAATGCTTTATTCCTCCAGAAATGCTTTCTCTCATGCAATCCCAAACAAAATTCAAGATAAAAGCTGGAATATACCACGTCATAAAATACTTATATTTCTTCCAAAGATATTGCGTAGTAACCTTTGGAATGTCCGCAGAATCAACTATTTTGTCAGTTGACTTTGCCAACAAAGCTCCAGAAACAAGAAAGAAGAATACTACTGCAAAACCACCGCCTCTTTGACTAACTACTTGAAAATGCAAACCAAAAGCATCAAAAAGGTCTGTTCTCATTCCAAGATGGTGTAGCATTATTACTATTGCAAAAACAAAACGTAATAAATCTATTTTTCCATTTCTTTTCATCTTATTTTATCCCACAAAATTGTTAGTTTATTGGTTTTTATACCTATGTTCTTCTTTTTTCACACTTATAATCGAAGGTACTGAACATATGCTAAACAGCTTAAATACTCCCCATGGCTTTTTTTCAGCTTTACTTACATGCATTATTTTCTTATACCAGTAATATCTAAACTCCCGTTCAAATAGATATTTGTTAAACTTCTGTAAATGTCTATTAATTTGAAACATACTCTTTAATGCCATTATTGTCTCTTTAGGAGAATATTCACTATCATTATATGGTAATTGAGAAATAATCCTGCATTCTCTTTCTGACAAGCCTTCAAATGTATTAAAAAGTCGTTTCGAAGCTGTCATTATAGAACACTCCATCTGCCCACCATTAAAACCATTTGATATTTGACCTTCATGCTCTCGATATTTGAGCAAGGATTTCTCTATTCTATGGATTTTACCGTCATTTAGTATAATATCAGTTGTAATAGCATAATCCTGTGCGTATCTTAAGCTTTCATTATATCGTATTCCATGTTCAAACAAAAAGGATTTTCGCATCATATATGTCGAATGCGCAAATCCTGTGTTTTGAACCAGCATTCTGATTTCTGCAATCTCTGGTCTTCTGACCCTGCTATTTATTTTGCTCTCATCAAATAGTATCTTATCACCGTCAAAGCCTATAGAATTAGCGCCCAAAAGGCTCACTTCAGGATGCGTCTCCATATACTCAATCTGAATTGCAAATCTTTCAGGCATTGAAATGTCATCAGCATCCATCCTGGCTATGTATTTGCCCTGACAACTATCTAGTCCGACATTAAGCGATTTGGTTAAGCCAATGTTTTCCGAATTTCTGATAAGTTTTATTCTGCTATCTTTGATACTATATTCCTTCAGGCAACTTACAGTATCTTGATTAGAGCAACCATCATCAATAATAATAAACTCATATTCTCTAAATGTCTGGTTCAATATACTATCAATTGACTCATGCAAATATTCAACAGGTGTTTCATATACTGACATTATAACAGATAACGTCAATTCATTATGTTGCATATATTCAAATCCTCAAATACTTAATTACCTAAAACCTTAGTAGCCTGTTGTTCTATTTCTTCGCGTAAAACTCCGTCCCCGAAATGAATCCATTCCAAATCCTTACCTTTATGTTTTTCTGCCACAATTCCCAGTGCTTCAATGATAAGATTTACTCTTTTCAAAGGAATCAACGAGGCGCAGCTAACAATTCTATGACAATCATCGCTTTGGCTAGCAACAATATCTTCATTTTCTCTTGTAGCATTTTCTACCGGAGTATAGCTACCTGATCCCAAAAAACTTACAATACATTTACTATCGTCAATGCTATGCCTTTTACAATAGTACTCTTTTCCTGTATTGCATACAAAGACCATTTTATCAATCAATGTATCTATCACAGGAGCAAATGGCTTGCGCATTCTTTTTCCCCATTGTTCATCCTGGTAATCGTAACCATGTACTCTAGTTAATATCTTGGATATTCCTATTTTATTTCTATTAAGGCATAGTCCCAAGACTGGCGGAAGGTTCCAAAACGAATATATGATTGTATCCTCTTTATCAAATTCAGTCTTGAAAGTCTCACTATACCAATTATAGAAAGCCAGTGCTTCTCCATAATACTTTATAGATTCCCATAGTTTGATGCTCATTTTGTTTTTACTATGGACAATTTCTTTTCTTTCCAGTTTTACCCTTTTATCAAAGAAATAACTCAGGGCACAGGGAATTAGTGCCAAAAAGCTGTATTTATATGTGTACTCACAAAAAGTAACTTTGCCCTTTAGTGATTCAGAGTTTAGCAGTTTTAGAGCATTAGCTTCGAAAATTCTTTTTTTAGAATCATCTATCTCAGTTGTTATACAGGCAATAATTGTCACATCAAAACTTTTTAATAATTCCTTAAGTTCAGCTTGTAGAAACCCAATCTCACTACCAAGATAAGGATATCCATTTGTAATGAGAATGATATTCTTTAGCTTTTTGCCTCCTTCTTTGCCAAGAAAGCTCACAAATTCCTTGGCATTTTTCTCAGCATCAAGCTTTTCTTCCCATATTTGCCTTGATTTCTTTCCTAATTTTTCTCTTTCCTCTTTAGGCAATTCCAAGAGTTCTACTATCTTATCAGCCATTTCTACTGGTGTGAAATTAATAGGTAATAAAAAGCCATTACCATCTATCATCTCCTTAACTCCACCTACATCTGTAGAGATAATCGGGATTCCAGCACTTTCTGCTTCCATAATGGAAACAGGCGCCCCCTCTAGCTCAGAAGCATGCACAAAGCAGTCTATTCTGTTTTTGTTATAGTACTCTAATACCTGTTCATTGGAGACCTGCCCCATAAACTTATACTTTATCATCACGCTCCACTTCAAACAGAAACATTAAATATCTTAACCCAATGCGCCGAGTCAATTATTCTCCAGATCATGAAATTGCCTCTTTTGATATTATCCTTATTATCATCAAACCATCGTAATACTCTATCTGTGTCAAACAAATCCCTGTATATCTCCAAGGCATCCACTAATTCCTTGCGGAATACATCACTATTGTCCTTGATCCACTGATTTTCAGGCGTCACGAATCCAAATTTGCTGATACGCATCCTAACTTTTTCAGGTAGAATACCTTTAAGTCCATCTCTCATAACAGCCTTGCTATAGCCATTTCTTATTTTGTACTCGTAAGGCATCTCATATACGCTGTTCACCAGCCTATAATCCAGAAAAGGCAATCTGGATTCTATTGAAAAAGCCATAGAATTTCTATCACACCTATGTAACAGCTGCAGTAGCTCATTTTCCATATATGTCTTAATATAGTTCCTAGGCTTTCCCTGTGGATAAATCAACTCACTGGACACCACCTGCTTAATCAATTTCTTATCAAACGGTATTTTAGCAACTTTCTCAAGATATACCTTCTTTATATGCCTATGAATTGCTCCTGGCGTAAAACACTCTCTTATAGCAGACAGTATAACCTCTCTTGATGAAATGTGCTTTTCAGAGTTTGCACGCAGTGCAAGATAAGCATCAATTTCTTTTTTTAAGTATTTAAACTTACACTTCTTAATTGCATTAACAAACAACACTGTATAGAAATCAGTATACCCAGCCAGTTGCTCATCAGCACCTTGTCCATCCAGCATTACAGTAAGGCCATTTTCCTTGGCCGCCTTACACACTGACCACTGCGCATATGTAGAGGTTGATCCCAATGGCTCGTCCATATGCCAAATAATCTTGTCCAGGTCATTCCACAGATTATCTGTATTAGGAAAAATTTTATGCGAAGTAATATCTGTAGCCTTTATTACTTCATCCATATACTCCTGCTCATCATAGTTTTTGTCCTCAAAACAGGATGAGATTGTATGCTGCTCTTTAAAACCATCATTTACACTCGCGTTACCAATGATTTTATCTGCGGCGCAAACTATAGCGGAACTATCCAAACCTCCAGATAAGAAATATCCGACTGGAACATCCGACCTAAGCCTTAGTTTTACAGCTTCGAAAAAAGCATCTTTAAATTTTGCACAGGCATCCTCATACTTAATATTTTTTTCTCGACTATCGCCTATATCATAATATCTTTCTTTTGAAAAAGAATGCGATTCAAGGTCATATACCATATTGTATCCAGGCTCTAACTGATAAATATCATCGAACATAGTATAAGGAGGAACATCGTTAGTGCCACGAATAATATACCGTAAAAGCATGTCTCTGTTCGCACGTGGCCGCTCCTGTAGTATTTCAAAAAACTGTTTAATCTCAGAAGCAATCAAAAAAAAGCCTTCCTGATCGGTATAATATAATGGTTTAACACCAAATCTATCTCTGGAACAAAATAAACTTTTATTCTTCTTATCATACAAAACAAATGACCACATACCATTAAAATGGCGGACGCATTCGTTCCCCCATTCTATATAGGAATGAATTATTATCTCTGTATCCGTCTGTGTTTTGATATGATATCCTTTTTGAGATAGTTCATTTCTTAACTCTATATAATTGTATATTTCGCCATTAAATATCAGAACATAGTCATCAATTTTCTCAAATGGCTGATGCCCATCTGCAGAAAGATCTATTATAGAGAGCCTCCTATGCCCTAATGCCAAACCATCGTCAAAATATACTCCTCGATCATTCGGCCCTCTATAACTGATTATATCAACCATTCGATCAAATCTGTTTCTATCGATATGTCCAGTCTTTTTAATGCAAGCTGCTATTCCACACATATATATCTGATTACCTACACTCTATTATTAGGTTTACTTATTATCAAAGCGCCCCTCAAATTCCAGTGTTGAGCATTCCGCTAAAGGAAACTTCACTATTTCTCCGGATGCAGCAGACTTATATATAGCTAAAACAAGCTCGAGAGCTCTTTTACCAGCCTCTGCATCTACATATGGCTGTCTATCACTCTGAATCGCATCAATAACATCAGCATATAATGGTGTGTGCCCAAATCCATATACATTTGGTGGATTTTCATGAAACCTTGCCTTAACTTCATCTGGATCATCAAGCATATCTGAGAAACGCCACTCTTCAATCACATTAACTGATGTACCTCCAGCTTTTACCGTTCCCTTTTCTCCAAAAAGATACAACGTTTCCTCAAGATTCTTGGGATAAATGTTGGTAGTTCCCTCTACTATACCGTAAGAACCATTTCTAAACTTAATAAGTGCAATTCCTAAGTCTTCTGCTTCAATGTAATCATGTTTGAGGCGATCAGTCATCCCAACAACGCAATCAATCTCATCTCCCATCATCCATCTGAGAAGATCGATATTGTGAATACATTGATTCATAAGCGCGCCACCGTCCTGAGCCCAAGTACCTCTCCACTTAGCACGAGAATAATACTCATAATCTCTGGCCCACCTAATATGTGCTGTTCCATGGAGCAGTTTACCAAATCTCTCCATATCAACAGCTTCTCTAATCTTCTGAATAGACTTGTTAAACCTATTCTGATGGCAAGCACATACTTTTAAACCTTCCTCTTTTGCTGCAGCAATTATCCGATCAGCATCTGCAAGCGATAAAGCTATAGGTTTCTCTACGATAATATTAGCATGTCCTTTTTTCAAGCAATTAATCGCGATTTCAGCATGTTTGCCTGATTCTGTCGCTATAGCGACAAGTTCAGGCTTTTCCTTATCTAACATTTCAAGGTAATCAGTATAGCAATGTACCTGTTCAGGCAACTTGAACTTCACCATCTTGTCATGCATATTTTGCTCAACAATATCACAAATAGCAACAATCTCAAGGCCGTTATTCTGCGCTGCCACAATATGGTTAGGTGATATACGGCCACAGCCAATTAACGCATATTTCATAAACTACTCCCTTTTAAATCCAAAAAAGATGAAAAATATTTAATCAATCATTTCATTATAGCAATATTTCCCCTAAAAGCCAAAACGCTTTATACTCATTTCTTAAGATACTCTAGAACTGGCTTCATAGTAATATTCATATCAGCATTTTTTCTACAAAAATCAACGATAGTCTCCTTCAGTGTTTCCTTTGTTCCATATTGTTCTAAGTTCTCATAAAAATGCACTATTTTGTCCATATCTATAACAGAACTATCATTATTGAACTGGATAAAAAAAGGAACGTCTTTACCTATAAAAATATCTTCTCTACATCCCGACACTATAGGTAGTCCATGTAATAGATACTCTCTAATTTTAAGCGCACTGGATAGGTATAGTTTTCTTTTATATGCGCCAAAGATTCCAAGCCCAATATCTGCCTTTTTATATACTTCTTCTAGCCTTTCCCCTGTTAATTTCCCATAAAAAAAAATCGAATCTGTCAATCCGAGTTTTTGAACTAATTTCTTGTAATAATTAAGTTCTGTTCCTTCACCTACCATATGAAACAAAAATTCGACTTCATGCTCTTCTTCATTGTATTGTTTCAGACCTTTAATAACGCGCTCATACCCATGAGACTTTTGAAAATTCCCCACAGTGAATAGATTTATTACTTTTTTCTCCATTTCACATTCCTATTCCATTAATAATTCTTATAGTCTTTATTCCCCAAATATAATCATCTTCAGAGAACGTCACCAATCTATCAACGTACTTTTTTAGTTGCTTCCTATAATGTCTATCCTTAAAAAACCATGGCCACATAGTGCCATTCTGAAAAAGCTCACGATCATAAGGATAGGTCGGTAGCTCAAATACCACTTTAGCATCAGGATAATTCCCCCTGATTTTGCTCAAGAAATGCATGTATTTCCTGTCCATTACCTGAGCTCGAATATAGAAAAAATTCACTTTATTCCCATTAGCTTTTTCTTTTATTTCATCCAGCGCCTCTTCATATTTAGCCCCCCATGAGCCACCAGGAAGACGCCATAAAATGGATTTTATAATGTTTGATTCTTCTTTTTCGATGACTATCCTATCTACATCATACTCCTGTGATAAAGCCTTGATTTGTGCAAGAACTTTTTTCTCAACGCCCAGAAATGCTGTTTTAGAGCCAATATGTATATAAAATCCTTTTTCCAACTAACCTACCTCTTTTATACAGGAACAATCTTCCATTTATCACAAATAAATGCTTTCATCAACTTCGTATTTTTCTCTTCATCTTGAAGCCATTTATCCGGAACAAGTACAATCTTATCATCACGATCTGACAACCAAGCAGACCACCAACTAAAAGTCGAATTTGCTGTAATAAGGCACCTGGATTTTTTCATCATCAGCATATCGATATCAGCTGAAGAACTGATAGTATTATCTACAAAGGTAACATTTCCGATGTCCGCAAGATTCGCTTTACACCAATCTATATCGTCAGAAAAAACATACAGGGGAATATTATTATCTCCTAGTTCCTTACAAGCAATTGAAACTGCTCTTTTATAGTATTCTTTGCTCAAAGAAATATAGATTTTATTATATCCTTCCTGAGTATAATCGCCGCGTCTTACATGAATTGCTATGGCATTATGCGCTTCCAACATATTCAAAAGTGCATTTTCTTTTTCTGAAACATTCCCAATATAAGACAATTCGTTTCTTATGTCATTTGAAATATTCTCAAAATACTGCTTGTTCTGCCAGTAGCCATAGTAAAATCTATAATTAAACAGAAAAACCCTTGGATCCAACTGATATTCAGAATACTCTTTGTAGGTTCCTGCTAGCCAAGCCACAAACGGGATTTTCTGAAACAGCAGCCTTATTTTATTATAGTATTCATGATTGCAAAAATCATATTTATGAATGTTATAGTTTTGAATGGCTAATTTCCTATCATTTACCGTACTATAAAACCCAGTATCAAATTCAATCAAACAATGTTTCCTGTCTTCTAGCATTCTAGCAAATGCATACTGGAACATCTGATTTCCAAGTCCACCATTCAAGGCAATTATTCTTTTTCTCATAATTTATCTCAGCGATATACCATCTTCTTAAAACGAAAAAGCATCCTATCTACCATATGAAGCATCACGAGTTTTTTATTTATGTATAGACGATATCTTAGCTTATTTATAAACTTCAACTTTATTTCCTTTTTATTAGACACGAAGAAGTTCTTATTATCTTCCAAAATGCCACTTAATGCCACTTTCTTTTCACTCAAGCTTATATCTCGTTTATTGTATTTAAATAAATGCTCCATTACAGTATTCAGCGCATTGGAATCATACGATAATAATAGTTCATTGGCTTCAGATGAACTATACTTTTGATCATCACAGATTTTCTGTACAATTCCTCTCACCTTGCTATATATATAAATCGCATCCCTAATATCCTTTTCGCTTTTATAATGAACAATACTATCATCCCTCAATATATAATTGTAAAGGCATTCATTTATTAACAAAAAGTCAGAAGCATATTTGATAATATATGCTGTCTGAAGCTTATCTTCACCAATATTAACTGCACAATCATAAATTTCATCTATGTGTTCTTTAAGGAAGTTCCCTTTTACAACTTTCCCCCATACACGATTATATTTGTCAGTACCGGCAAATTTCTCTAGCATTGACTCTTTAGATATAGATTCTGCTTCAAAATCAGTTACGATGCATCTTTTTTTATTGCATCTACCACATAAAAAATATCCACACACCAACACATCTGGATGACCATCACTTATGTAGTGATCAATCACATCCAAAAAATTATTTTCTATAAAATCATCAGAATCAACGAATATATAATACTCTCCTGACGCATTTTTCACTCCTGTAGCTCTGGCCTGCAAAAGTCCAGAATTATCCTGATGAAAAACAAATATGTTCGGATATTTAGCAGCATATCTATCACACATTTCGCCGGAATAATCTGTAGACCCATCATCCACTAAAATCACTTCGCAACTAGACGAAAACTGCCTTTGGATTATAATTGATTCCAAACACTTTTCTAAGTATTTATCTACGTTATAAACTGGTACCAAAAAACTGTATTTTATGTTCAACACTCAATCCTTATTTCGTTCTTACATTACATATTGCTTAATCTTTTTAGGTACTATCTGCGACAACAGAAATGTAGCTATTCCACTAATAACATATACTCCCAAAGCCCACATTGCATTTCGCTTAGGAATATTTAAATTGAAAGCAATTCTAATTCCACATAAAACTTCATTGACTAGTACATGCAAAACATAAATTCCCATAGTTAGAGAAGATAGTTTCTTAATTACTTCTCTTATCACGATAGGTATCATCTCACCATCAATTTGATAAAATAAGCCAAAGATAATTGTCGAAACCAACATTATTTCAGCTCCAGCATACTCAAAGCTTTTCTCACTGATATTCACGAATATTCCGCAATATCTAATAACCGCAATTGATATCAAGGCAGGTATCCAAAAGACTCCCTTAATATGATGTAAATATCTTTGAGCAAAAATTCCAATTATCATATAAGGAATCATTTCAGTAATTCTTCCTAACGAATACACCAACTCAATCCTGAGTTTCCCAAATAGCATCATGTTGATGCCACTATATTGCATAAATATAGCAGCAATAAACAATAATACCAATAAATATGTCCGTTTTCTCTCTGGTATTTTATTAAGTAAAAATACCAGTATCGTTAGAATCAATAAAACAAAATTAAACCACAAAGGTGGATTCAGATTTGGAGAATGACCTGTAATAGATTGCCAAAAAAAATCGTTAATCGAAACATCAATACCATCGGCAGCGCTACTACCAGCCAATCTGGCTCCAGCAGCCATCATTTTAAATACAATATAATATATTACCGCCCAAACAAGCATTGGTAAATACAACCTTGCCATACGGCGTCCTAGTTCTTTCCTTGTCGTCACATAAGTAAAGTAAAAAGCTACTATTACAAAAACTGGCACCGCCATACTTGTTAGATAGCTTAGCCATCCAAGAACTCCGCTATCGTACATATCTGAGCAATGTAATAGCACCACTTCAAAGCACATGATATTCTTCAATAACGCCAGTCCATAATTATAAGTGTGATTACTTTTTCCCTTTTCAGTCATTTTTCCCTTATTTATAAAAGATCAATTTTAATATTGCGCCCAATATAGTATATTGTTTTCGAAAACCATTTGATTCTTAGGATTAAATGTGTCAAAATCCTCCCATTTCATATCCGAAAACAGCCTATTTGCATCTTCTTCCGACATATCCTGTCTTTTATAGTTCTCACTATTAACATAGTTTAAAAATTCCACATCGCACCATTCCTTGTTTATTACCATGTGTGTACTAGGATATCCCATATATTTCATGTATGTATTCACCTTATCATATGCATATATCCCAGTTTTTAGATGCGTTACAACAACTGTATCAACGGTATTTCCTGATTCTTGTTCATACTCCTCAATGATGTCCTGCATCATCCGCATTTGAGCCATTTCCATTTTATTTGTAACGAGCACATCAGCAGCTGTTGTCTGAATAGAATAAAAATTCACAAGAAAATATATCGCTATCATTCCCTGCACAATAGCAGCTACTATTCTAAAATTGTTATAATATTTCTCTATAACCTTATATGTCATCAGTAATTGAGCGCTAAATGCTACAAAAATACCAATCAGAGTCCTGCTAGGCAGATATATAGTTGCCATAACTATACTAAACGATGCTGGAATCATCCAAATGATAATCGAAGTCACAATATAGGATATTATTCTATGTCTATCATTCTTAATCAAAATGCAAATACATACTAATTGAAACATTATGATCAATACTGCCAAAAAATACATTGGAAGCAATCCATAATTATGTTTCAAAATATTTAAATACTCTCTATATGCATAAAAAATATTGAGTCCTAAAGAATGTTTATCTGTCTGTCCGATAATTGTCTCTTTAACTTCATTGCTCTGTGTAATTAATGAATAGAATTTTGGACACAGCAATACTATCATGGCTGAACCACCTGCAATAATAAAAAGTCGAATTCCTTGTACCAAAGTTTTTTTATTCCAACTTGTTTCACATATAAAAAGAAGTGCTAATCCATAGATTAAAAATATTTGATAATTGATCTGATAAGTTCCAACGGATAAGAAGCAAAAAAGAAATGATATCTTATATTTTCCTCTATAGAAAAAAAGGAGCCCCATAGCAGCCAATAACGCTCCCACGCCACCTGTTGGGCCTCCAAAGACAAAATACTCAACGTAAAAAGGAGAAATTAGCCCCAGCGCAATAATAATCCATATCCACTTTTGGCTAATCTTCTCGAATTCATCTGAAAACGTTGCATACAAGACAGTTAAACCTGCAGAAAGAAAAAACATCAGCATTAGCTGCAAAACAAAAACATTATTTAAATAATTAATTCCTAATCTGTCCAAAGGAATCGTGATTGCCATCAATAAAACGCCTATCGGCCTACCTCCCAATAAGCTATTAATCATCATATCAGGCCAATTCACATTATATCCATAGCCTTCCCAAAGTGCCGCTGTATTATCAGGGTCATATGTCTGGTTAATAAAAAGAACAAATGACATATACACAAGCAAAAAGAAATAAGCAAATATAACTAAATATTTATATAATCCTTCCTTCTTAGTTTCCATTTCTCACCATTAAAATTAGTTATGAATTTAATCCTGTTCTGTGCGCTTCCAAAACGCCATGTCTAAAGTACGGATACTTCTGTTCCCCCATGCTAGGAACAAGCCTGTACCCTTTTCTAACATTGAACTCATAGCCATCTAATATACTCTTAATCTCTTCTTCTGCATCTTGTGAATGATAAACACACACAAGTAAAATAGCATTAGGATTTCGTTCCAATACCTTCTTCATACCACGAAGAGCGCTCTGTTCAGCCCCTTCTATATCCATCTTGATCAAGCCTATATTGTCTGGTATTTCGTCACCAAAGAATCCATCAAGTGATATTTCCTCTCCCTGATTCTTATCTGATACATATTTTTTTACTATTTCAACTTTATCCTTATACTTCTCGAATGTTCTATTTAAACACTCTATATAACTATCATTATATTCAAACAAATATACTTTTTCTGCCTTATCAATGACATCCGCTGTAAAAATACCTTCTGCCGCTCCAAGATCTATCACAGTTCCATAATTATCTATCTTTTCCAATTCATCAGTAAAATAAGCATGACTGCTATTCTTGTCTTGCTCGACAAGTAAAGATCTCATGTAACTCTTACACTTAGTTTTTGTCCATTCCCCTGGAAAATAAAGACAGAAATTTTTATATTTTACAACTTTATGCCCATTATTAGAATCAACCTCTATTTCAGCACCCCTCCTTATTTTTTTCCCGATTTCATCGTTATATGGAAAAAAATAGTGCTTAACAGAAATACTCTCCCCAAGTTCCCTGTACTCAGGTACATCTGATGTGCAAAGTTCTGATTTTATCCTTTTTAAAAATCCTCTGTATTTAATTTGGGAACAAAAGCCTATAAAAAAATCAAAAACAGATTCAGGGAAAATGCTAAAAATCGAAACTATAAACTCATACATAATTACTAATCTTCCTAATACAGTTCTATTGTAGAATATATTTTAATTCCTTTTGTGCCATTGAATTCAGAGTGTAGTGATTTCTAATATATTCGCTTCCATTTTTTCCCAAGCTAGCTCTTAACTCATAAGACTCATTGACTTTCAGCACTCCTCGTGCCATAGCATCTATATCCAAAAACGGGCAATAAATAGTTCCTTCGGGGAACAATCTTTCAAATATTGGCAACCTATATGCCACGACAGGAGTACCTGCTGTTAACGCTTCCGCTACAGCCATTCCCCAACCTTCCTCATGACTGGTAAAAAGAAAGCAATTAGATTTTTTTATTACTGACCATGCATCTTCTGAAGACATGAATCCCAATAAGTCTATCGATTCAGATACTCCCATATTATCAATCTTACTACGTAGTTCCTCTTCAAATTCTTTATTTCCTTTACCCATTATTGCAAGTTTAGCACCTGGTCTTTCAGAAATAACTTTTTGCCATATCTCAGGTAGTTCTAAAACTCCCTTTGAATAATTAAGTCGTGCCAAAAAACATGCATCGTATCCGTTCACCTCACTATTAGCTCTGTCAATAGCCTCAATATCAACAGCACAGTCTGTCAAATACACCTTTTTTGATTTGCATCTTTTTTCTAAGTAATTGAGTACAATCGGACTAGTTGTAAAATACTTATCTGCGTACTTTACTCCGCTAGATATTGACGCTTTCTGCTGTTGGCATGATAAAAAATTAGTAAAAACATTTCCAGGTCGTTTGTAAAATTTTTCAAACAAATGATAAGTTGTTATTTCCCATATGACAGTCTTGTTTTTTTTCTTGATCCAACACCCAGGCATAACATCAGGCATAATATCAGTCGATGAATATATTATATCATTAGTTTTAACTCTTTCTTTTAAAAGCCGGTAACACTCTGCCATTCTTTTAAAGTACTCAACGATTATATTCTTTCCATTCTTTTCTTTATCGGTATAAACTATTTCATATTTATCAATTCCTTCTTCAGTAAGTAATCTTGCAAAATCATGCGTTGTATATACCAAAAATCTATACTCAGAAGTATTATTCCACCGGCGTAACATCTCAATTGTGCGTCTGTCTCCACCGCTCATACCACTTCCCCAGTAACAATTAATCAATATATGTATAGTCTTCATCTTAATCCTCTTCTGCCAAAGTACTATCGAATCGACATAGTCTTTCGTAATTTCCCTTTATTCTCTCTTCAGACCATTCCCACCATCTTATTTTTTTCATTAAAGCTATCTTTTCTTTGTCAAATCTCCATTTAATGAATTTCGCTGGTACACCACCAACGATTGAAAACGGCTCCACGTCCTTAGTGACCACACTTCTAGCCGCTATGATGGATCCATCTCCAATTTTCACACCACCTTTTACAGTAACATTCTCCCCAATCCAAACATCCGAACCTATGCTTGTAATCGGGTATTGGGTTATTCTAGGCTTAATTATGTTATCATCATCTATTTCCGCACCTATCATATCAGGCAATTCATCATTGATAGAAAAGGCATCATATTCATGAACAAATCCCAAAACTCTAAATCCTTCAGCAAAAACCGTGTAATTTCCCACTTCTATATTGGTGTATACCGAATAACCAGAGACTTTTGTTCCACGTCCAAAAGAAACTTTACCGTAATATGTTTTAGGTCCATAACTAAACTTGACCTTCTCCCCAAACTTTGGTTTCCAATATAGCTTAGAAATTAATGCCTGAGTTCCAAACGGTAGCCTATATAAAAGAATCTTGCAAATATCATAAAAGCCTTTCATTCCACCAGTGTTCCCCACCGCTTATTTCGTACAACCATCTCATTAATTATGTCATCAATAGTTTTATCAAATGGTATTTCCGGTTTCCATCCAACCGAATCATATATCCTATAATTAGCTCCAATGATTATTGGATTTTCATTTGGTCTAACTAATTTGGCATCAATACTACACTCTATCTGCAAATCTAGATGTGTAGCAATAGACTCTATAACGCTCTCCAATGATCTTCCTTTTCCACTGCAAATATTGTATATTTCGCCTTTGGTTCCACGCTGTAATAGTAACCAATAAGCTCTTACAACATCTCTAACATCAATAAAATCCCTTATGACGGATATATCCCCAGTAACAATTGTCCCCTTTAATAGACCTCTATCTTTTATATCTAATATTTTTCTAACAAAACTAGGAATCGCAAAACGTTCATCCTGCCATGGACCGATATGATTAAATGAACGAGTAAGAATTATATCCAGACCAAAACTATCCACAAAAAGTTTTGAAAGCATTTCCTGTGATACTCTAGCTACTCCATATGGGCTAGTAGGGATAAGCCGTTGTCTTTCTTTGATTGGGATATCATCTTTCCCTACGTTACCATATTCCTCAGAAGAACCAACAGATAGGATTCTACATGTAGGCACATATTTGGCCACGGCATTAACTACATTCAGAAATATATTTGTATTATTCATAAAACTTTCTGTAGGATGTTCCCAACTATAAGCCACACTACTAAATGATGCCAAATGCAGCAGGTAATCAGGCTTATACTCTTGTATAATCCTCTCAACACTATTAACATCTAATAAATCAACCTTCTGAATCGATATTTGTAAAATGTCACCATATTTATCAGTATTATAAAGCGGCATGGATATATCAAGGCCAAGAACATCCATCTCTTTCCGAATATCATATAGATACTGTAAAAAATGATGTCCTACAAACCCAGAAATGCCCGTGATTATAATTTTTTCCATTGCTATCCCAATCAATTGTCAATTATTTTTATATGAACAGTAATACCATTTCACGATTTATATAATAATTTGTTTTGTACAACTTGCACCAACTCAGGAAAAAGCTTAATCAAAAGTCCCTTAGTCTTCGCTGTGACTTCTTTTACAATAGACATCCTCCGTCTAGCTGAAAAATCTATCCAATAACCATTCTTCTTGCAATGCTTAACTCCCTGATTAAGCCACTCCCCTTTTCTAACTGCCTCCATATATGGAAATCTATATGCTCTACTTTCAAGTAACAGTATTGGCTCATCTTTACATTTCATACTGTACAGCCTTTCAAATTCCCACGCAGTCATACCATCCTTCAAATAGCGCAATAAAAAAGAACTGTCCCAAATCCCTGCCTGTGTAGATAAGCAATAAGATGACCCCGGAATAAGCCTCATATATTTACTATTTAATGCAAAAGGCTCCATCTTACTAACATTTGTTTCTAAAAGGCGTATATTCTGAGCCTTATAGCATTCCATATCTGCCAATGCTTCACTAAGCTTATCTTCATCTATATAGTCAGTCAGCAAATAATCATCCATGAATAGCATAACATATCCCGTCCCAGCTCTTTCAATTGAAGCCTTTATCATTTCTGCCCAACTACTATCTAATTCTACAACATCGTCAAAAGCGTAATTGCCTTCTTCATATTTATCCGTAGCCAATATTAGTTTGCAAGTACTTTTACTATAATAACGTCTATAAAAGAAAGAAAAAGCAGCCCACATATCTTTATTTTTATAACACGAATATACTATTATCGCCAAATCAATTCTATCATTCATCTTTTTTCACTCTTAAATAAATTATAGATAAAAATACCGAAAGGACCATTACTATTGACATTCCAATAGGAATGTATCCGATATTTGGTTTATATAATACAACTCCTATCCCATAAACTCCACCCACTATAGCTGTAATTATGGAAAAAGATTTTATGAGTGAGGTGACAACTGCATATTGATAAAAAATCCAAAACATTCCTAGAACAATCGAAAAGCCAGCGCATGGAGCTATGTATGATGCGCTTTCAATATAATTCTTGCCATACAAAACTTCTATAAGAGTTCCTCCAAGCAAACAGAATACTATTGAATAGACAAGCATCAACACAAAAGTAATAACTTCAGCAAAAAGCAATATCTTTCCTTGCTTTCTTACATTTTCATAATTATGGGCTATTTTAGGCATAATCATAGTTGCTATGGGTGAAGCAATGAGGAAATAACTTATTTTTGCAAGGTTTATTGCAACAGAATAAAGTCCCATTTCCGTTTTACTACAGTAAAGATTGCCTAATAATAAATCGCCATTATTTAAATAAAGAGACACAACTGCATACAAAAGCAACGTCCATGCAAAGCTTTTTAAGACCTCTTGATCCAACCCAAACTCGTAATTTTTCCAGTGACGCCTAGCCCCCTTTATACTACTAAGCAAATACCAAATACATACTAGCTCAGAAAATGCCATTCCAACTATTACTGCCTGATAACCATTTCCTATTATTCCAAGTCCCCATCCAATGGCTAACTTAACAACATAAAATATTATTGTGCATGTTCCTAACGGTATGAATAACTGTTTCCCTTGTAACACTCCATTTAGCAATAGAAAAACATTATTAGTGATGACTAAAAACGCAAACAAAACGTACACAACCAATTTCTCAAAATGCAAATATTGCATAAGAATTTTCGAACCAAAGACCATTACAAGTGTAATAAGTATATTAACCAAAATAAAGAGGCTTATGGCATTGTAAACATCTCGAGATTCTTTCTTATCTTCAGCAATACTTTTACATACTATTATCTGAATCGGAATCACTAACACGCCTAAATTTGTCACAGCAGCCTGAAGTGTAGACACCACGCCATAATCTTCAACAGAAAAAACTCGTCCAAAAATAATAAGCGTAAAGAAATTAATTGCTGAAGCAATAGCCACCAACATACTATAAGTAAGTGGGGACTTCCTAAGAAAACTAACTAATCTATCTATCATCTGTAAACATTACCCATAATTCATTTATCCGTATTGCTGATTTTCTATTGTTTTGCCAATTATTTTCAAACAATATTGGATTATTATTTCTATCATTACATACCAAGAATACAGTGGATGTAGTAAAAAACTAGCATCTTTGTAATAAATGCTCATCCGCACAGCATCTATAACTGGGAATACTATACTAATACAATATAGCGGATATCCCCATTTTCGACGATTCAAAGCCACATTATTCTCTGCCACAGCAGAATACCCAGAACCATTTTTATCAAAAACATTATTAACAACACGAAATTTCAATTTTTTAAAATATGTTGATAGACTTGAAGACGTATAATGAACAATATCATCGCCCTCAATACAACCAATATATTTAGTATCTCGAACAGTTTTTTGAAACAATACTGTAGAATTAACTTCGTCAAAAAGATCCGAATATTTCGTTCTTAAATATTCTCCTCTAAAAAGAGTGCAACTATCTCCTATAGGAATTATATCATCATCCTTAAACTGGCCAATATAATAACCTTTTTGCTTAAGAATATCTGTTTTTTTAATAAGACCTATATTTCCATCTATAAACCAATTATATGCATATGCAGTAAATGGATCGCCCACAGCACTTATATACTTACCACTTATTCCGCTCTTCTTTGGAGGAACATAACGCGCCAGCAAACAATTCACCTCGGTGTGCGCATCCATAAAATCTATTCGTCTTTTTAAAACATAGGATGTAGCAAAAACTTCATCGGAATCCATTATCTGTATATATCTACCAGTACATGCTTTTAGTCCGATTCTCTTTGCAATTTCAGGTAAACGCTTCGAATTATCAAATATAATACAATTATATTTTCGAGCTATTTCCCTTGTATTGTCAGTTGATCCTCCATCTATAACCAAGACTTCAACTTCAGACTGTTCGAGATTCTGTTCCCGAATACTCTTAAGAGACATTTCTATAGTACGCTCTGAATTATACGCTGCCATAATAATACTTATAATTGGCTTGTCCATATATTACCTTCTTATCTATTGCAAGAAATTATCTTTTCTAACACTTCATCTAGAATGGAAATATAGTCCTTTCCTAAATAAGTCACTGTGTAATCATAAGCTGCATCTCTCATCTTATCATAATCGGCTTTTTCCTCAATTACCATTCTCATACATTCTGCTGCTGCATCTGCCGACCTTTCTTTGGTGACATACCCCGCTCTTCCAAAATTAACAGCATCTCTAAGTCCGGGACTATCAAAAACAATGCTAGGCGTTCCAACATATGCTGCTTCAGATATCGGAATTCCCCAGCCTTCTCTAACCGACAAAAATAGCAGTGCATGAGCGCTGCCTAGAATTTCTACCTTCTCTTTTTCTGAAATGAATCCTGTACAACGTATATCATAAGTCTCATCATTTGGGCTTGCTCCTATAGTCATACCATACTTTTTGCAAATAGGAATAAGATTATCTGAAACATATTTTTCATCATACTTTCCTATAATAGACAACTTAGCAGAAGGATATTTTTTCTTTATAATTCCCAAAGCCTCCACAACTATATCTATCCCTTTGTATGGAATAAAACGTCCAACATATACAAATGATGGAAATTCTGTTTTTCTTGGAAATTCTTCTTTAGGCAATGGTTTTTGTCTGAGTACCTGTGGCACAATCAGTATCCTATTCCTATCAAAGCCTAACTTTACCAAATCCCTGGCCGTTGATTCAGATACAGTAATTGTAAATCCTTTTCGATACAGCCTTGTCATATATTTCTCAGCAAACTGCCCCACTACACTAAATGGAAATTTCATATTAATTTTCCAAATTTCTTTGGTCATCTGGTGTATGTAAAATATTCTCTTTTCCAATGGAACATAAAATGGAGTAAAGAATCTATGGGTATTGCATTGATCTAGCACAAAATCTATAGCATCTTGGTTATGCTTATAAAAAGCATACGCCAAAGCTATTACTGAAAAAACATTTCCAGCTCTATAATATGTTATTCCATCTATTTCAGAATAATCATCCATGCCATCATATAACGCAGAAAAATGAATTATACGATATTTACCTTTTGGCAACAATGAAAGCATTGCATGCGTCTGTACTTCTGCCCCTCCTTTGTTGGGAGACTCTATATCTCGCCATGACAAGGCTAAAATAGTTATTTTATTGTGATCCTTTTGAATTCTTAATGATTTTATATTCATAGTCATTGCTCAATGAGAAAATAATATAACATTATCAAACTCATTTTATTCTATCAGCTTTTACTGTTTTTTATCCAGCTTATATATTTAATATTGACTGTAATTTTGCGTATTAGTAAATTAATAAGCCCCGATGTAAATAGTGTTAATAGCACTACAACAAGTACGTACAAAGTTCCATTTAGTACCGGTTTCAATATCTCAATCCATATTCCATGAATAAAGAACATAATCAAACTCATTTTTCCAATGTACTCTAACATGCTAAAACTCATAGTTACGAACAGCATTACCTGCACAACCATTACAAGCATCATCAATGTCGCTATATTGCGCTCAATTTGCATCACAACAGAAACATTTGGATATGAACCATTTATTATGTATAAATAAATCATTCCTAGCGATATAAGAGCACAAAAAATTATAATTCCATATCTGTAAGCTCTTTTTTTCTGAATTAGTTTATTTGCTACTAGTACATAAAACACACTTCCATACGCAAACCCTAATGACTGATGCGGCCACCAGAAAAATGGATTAGGAAAAACATGCACCACTATACTATATGCTGTCCAAAAAACAACAATTATTATCCAAGCTCTATCAAGTAACAACTTATGCGAAACACCTTCAATAACATAGGATAATAAAAACGCATTAATCCACATCATTCCTGAAGAAGCAACAGAGATATTTAATATCATCTTTAGAAAGCAGAAGCAGATATAGAGAACTATCACGTTAAAAAACTTCTTTATAAGCCATTTATAAAATCCTGCCTTGTCTTTTTGATACTTAATTTCTATTCCGTATGATGATAAAAATGAGAACAATCCTACCGCTATAGCAGAAACATAATTATCTACCACTTGCATTATTCCTTGATGTATCTCCATCTCGAACGAAGAATGGTATACAACAATAACAAGTATTAAAAAGCCTTTTAAAGCAGTGGATTCCTTGGCAGTCCAAAAGGTATCTATCGGATCCTTACGTAGTTTCAGGGCTAATAGCAAGACTATAATCAATATTATTTGAATTAGCAATTTCTCTATTTACCTTTTATTTTTTTATAGTAATAATTCAAGTGCTCAACTGTGCGTGTCATATAACAATTCATCAAGCCAAGCTGGTCAAATAAGCTGTATAAACAGTTATTTATTTTACCATTTTGCCAATGTTACTTGCTTTTGCAATATAGATTGGCCTACCCTTAAGTTCCAAATATATACGAGCCATATATTCTCCTATAACCCCTAGAAGTGTAATGATCACTCCACCTATAAGCATCAGAAGAAGTAAAATGGTCGTAGTATCTTCCCAGGCTCTTACACCCGAAAGAGTATTTTTTAACAAAATAACTGCATAAACAACAGTAGCAGATACCAAGCAAATCCCAAGCCATATAGCTGCACGAAGGGGTGTCGTAGCAAATGATACAAAGCCATGCCATGCATATCTTGCCAGCCCCCAGAAAGACCACTTACTATTTCCTGCAAATCTCTCAACATTTTTGTACTCAATCCATACCGTATCAAATCCCACCCATGACATGATGCCTTTGATAAATCTCTCTCTTTCAGAAAGAGAGACTATGGCATCAGCCATCTGCTTGGTCATTATTCGATAGTCAGATCCTCCTGGAACTAATTTCATAGAGGTCACTTTATTGATAATCCGATAGAAGCCTCTAGAAAAGAAGCTTCTGATTATTGGCTCGCCGTTTCTACTAACTCTCCTAGCCCCACAACAATCATGTCCTTCTTCCAACTTAGCTATCATATCAGGTAGTAGAGCTGGAGGATGCTGAAGATCTGCATCCATAAGTGCAACATAATCTCCCTGACAGTTTTCGAATCCGGCATATATAGCAGCCTCTTTGCCAAAATTACGAGCAAAAGATATGTACCTTATCTTGTCATCACCATAATCACTTGCAAGTTTTTGTATTTCAACTAGTGTATCATCACTACTTCCATCATTTATGTACAATAAAGAAAATGAATAGCCAGACAACTGGCTAAATACCTTATTAACCTCTATATATAGTTTTGCTATACATTCTTGCTCATTATAGCAAGGCACAATTATTTCTATATGCTTCATTATGATATTTCGCCTTCATCTTTTGATTCTGCTTTTCAATTCTTATATCAGGTTCAAATAGCCATCTACCATTGCTTCAATGCTAAATTTCCCTACTGCTTCATTAGCTTTTTTTTCACACTCATGTACAGCATTCTCTCCAGACAATGCCTGTATAACAGCATTTGCAAGATACTGTTCCTCAATTTGCAATGGCTCTGCCGCTGAACACTCTTTTTCGCTACATATTGGAGAAATAATACCATATTCTGCTTGGTATATATTGCCTAAAAGTTCGTCTTCTAATGGCAATTCTGGTGCCAACACCTCCCTGGCGCCGGATTTAAAGTCAGTGGCTACGCAAGGCATGCCCAATACCAATGCTTCAATCAGCGAACTCGGTAATCCTTCAAAAATAGATGACATGACAAATAGGTCTGCTCTAGCCACATACTTAAATGGATTATCTACTGCACCTTTAAATACAACTCTGTCCTGAATACTTAGGTCCTCACATAACTGCTTAAGGTATTGCTCCTGTTCCCCAGCACCTAGTATTAGTAATAGCGCATCAGGAATATCTCTGACTATTAACTGCATGGCTCTGATAAGGTGCCAATATCCTTTAGCCTTGGTCAATCTTCCTACACTAATCAAAACGGTATGACCATCAAACATTTCACTCTCATCATCTGACAATTGTTCTTTTGACTTAGTCCTGATTTCGTTAAAATCAAATCCATTATATATTGTCACAAGATTATTGCCTTTATAATGTATCTGCTCTCGAAGGTCCTTCTCAACTCCCTTTGATACTGCAACCACATTATTAGCGTGTCCATACAGAAGTCTAACTAATGGAAAAACTATATATTTGTATTTCCAATCAAATCCTGAAGCCGAAAGTTTCGAATGTACTGTTGTGATTACTTTGGTATTTTTTTTGCCAGTAATAATATTTGCTACATTGGCACTATCAAGGAAACTAATAGCCGCATCATAATTTCCTGTCTTTTTTATCTTGTGAAGCTTAGATAGCCTTCTAAAAAAAACACGTATCTGATAGGATAATTTGCCTTTATCGTCTTCATGAGGCATTCCTAAATCTATGATATTGCCTTTGTACGGATAGGATACGTCGCTTGCATCATTAAGCAGAATATCCACTTCACAATTTTCTGGCAGTCCCATTATCAGGTTAGACGCCACTCGCTGCGCACCACCATTACTTAAACTGGATACTATAATCAGTAACTTCATTATTGTCCTTTATGTCTTTATTTGATGAATGCATCCTTCCAACCGCTTGAAGGAACAAATCTCCAATTTGTATCATCATCCAAATCATCTAATAATCCACAGTATCCCTTAATATTTGATGAGATACACGGATTGATATTCTTACTAAATCCGTATTTTTCAACATTTAGCGCCGTCTGAATAGTTGGTATTTTTTGAATATCTGCTCCCATTAAAGAAGCAATTACATAATCAAAAGCTAATTGATTTTCTCCTAATGCTATAACTCCAAGATTCTTGGGTGACGGCATTACAGGGCCTTCTTTTTCTCCGGATATTATCATATCTGCAATTATCACCACTTTTCGCTGTGGTGTTTCACAAAGTTTGCCATTTTTATCTGCATACACGAGAATCTTGTTTAAATCATTTATCGTCCTACTTATAGTATGATTACCGCTCCAACTGCCTTCTCCAGGTTCTCTATGTATAACATTAGCAAGGATTTTGAATCCATAAGCCAGAAAGAAAGCAGGTCTGGCTATCAAGTATTTGCCTTCCCCTTCTTTCATGTTCTTGTAATCATATAATTTATCGCTCATTACGCGAAGTATACTCTTGTGTTTGTACTCATCTCCACCATTTTCCACACTACCTATTGTATGATGAGGAAGATACTCTTTTCTTGCATTTATGCCCACCATATTTTTCATGGCTATAGTGACACCTGCTTTACGATGTGTTTTAGGCTTTGGCATGTTGATTACGACATCTGCAGCAAGAAGATGATTACTAACATAATACTCATGTTTTTCTGAATTATGATGAGAAGCAAGCCTTCTAGGATCGTAATTTGTAATTCTCAAATTCTCCAATGATTCTGCGCTGTCATCATAGAACTCACTATCTTCAGCCAGATTTATTATTGTCCCAGAATTCCTATTGTCTATAGTCTGCTTATGGGTGCCCATTACAATATCAGATTTAAGCTCTCTGAAATCAACTAGTGAAATATCTATTCCCTTAGATTTGTAATAATTAACCAAATCCTCTAATCCGCTTTCACGGATGAGAACATCAAATTTGCATTCCTGCATCGGGGCATCGCCTATTGTTATAGTCCCTTTACCATTCTGTGCCTTAATCACATAATCTATAACTGGCGCTATAACAGATGGATTAGTAAACAGACAGTCAGTTCCCTCTCCAGACCGGTTATTATCCATTACTAGATTAGGTTTGATTAGTACATTTGATGTCTCATTTATAAATTTTCCAAACGGGTTCCAATCTTCCAAGCCATAATGTTCTGCATCATAGCCATACAGATGAATCGCTTCCCTCACAGAATTATATACATCATTTTCACCTGAAGAAATCTCTTCAAAAATGTATTCCGGATATTTTTGAGATGGTCTGAATAATTCTCTCTTAGACGGATAATAAGTCTTTTCGGTTTTATATATAGAAATATCACACTGTGTCATAAATAATCTCGCTATTTATTAGGTATTTTTATATAATCGCCCATTGTCTTACCAAATTCAGCTGGCTTGAATGTCTCACATCCTGATCCATGATAAAGTGTTATCTCTCCGAAATAGATTTTGTCATAAATAACGTATAAATCCACTCTAGCCTGTGTTAAGCCTTTGGAAAGTTTAGATGCCACCTCAAGCATTTCTCGCAAACATTCTGGTCTAGTAATTTGATGTCTGGGGTTAGTAGGATACTTGATCTGCGCTGGAATATATTCCCATTCAGGTGTATACAGATTTCGTTCATGCTTGGTAAATCTGCCAAAATCCACTTGGATAACCTTGGGTACTCCATCAAAGCAAAATATCTTATAGTCTTTTAATTCGGTACCAGACTCATCCACCAAGTATTTCTCTGCATATACTCTTGGCACCAACCCCTTATATGCCCATTCTCGTCCATGAAGATAATAGTCTCTTTTAATTCTGTTTCCTAGAAATCTGCTCGCCCTCTTACTATCAAAAGAATCCTTATTATGGCAGATTACGATTCCCCCACTATCATGCGTGCATTTTAGTACAAACTGATTGGGTAGTTTATCATAGTCAATATCGTCGCAAGAATCCCATGGTCCTCCCACTACTGGAATGAGGTATTCTGCACCAATTCTATCTGTCACAAATTTTCTTACTTCAAGTTTATCAGCCAATTTATGATAATCAGGGTTGTGATCATATATCTTAATCCATTGTATTTTATCATTATATGTCTTTGGATTTTTTAAATTAAGTTTACCACCATTCACAAGTCTATACTGCAATTTAGCAAATGATAAGTCATCAATTGGCGAAAGTAAAACATATATTAAATGGGTTAACTTATCTCTTATTATCTCGTTCATCTTTTCTCTGGCAGTATAAGTTTCTGTCCTAATTTGAAATCCCAATCACCTGGAATAAATTTAAAGAAACCATCCCAGGTATAGAAAGTCATTTCACCAAAAATATAGTCATCTTTATCTACATAAAAATCTACTCTTACTGTAGGAAAATCCTGTGCAAGCTTCTCCGAAGCATTTATCATATCTTTAATACATTGGGGCATTACATTTTCTTCTTTAGAATTAGCATAGTAATTTGTTACCATATCTAGTCTGTTTAAATCTCTATCATAGAAATCATTTGTCCTAAAATCTAATCTACTATGTGCAATTCCCTTACACACAGTAATGAACTCTACTTTACCATTTAGGCATGTAATCTTGTATTCTACTGAGCTACTTTTTCCCAGCGTATCAACATATGGCTCCGCAATAATTCTAGGCTTTACGTTCTTATACTGCCACTCTCTTCCAGCATAATAGAAATTTCTCTGTAATCTGGAATTAAGAAACGCATTAGTTTCTTCTACATCACACTGCTTCTTATCCCTTATAATACGTAAGCCCCCACTGTCATGCGTTACTTTAAGTACAAATGCATCTGGTAGCCTGTCATAATCAATATCTTCTGCATTATCCCATACCCCAATGCATGGAATTACATGGCTTTCGCCAATCTTATCCGCAACATACTTCTTTACTTCATACTTATCCACCATCTTTGTAAGAAGTGGATCATGGTTATTAACCTTAAGCCACTGCAATTTTTCTGAAAAGGTCTGTGGATCATTAAAATCCATTTCTTTTCCATAAAAATATTTACATAATTTATTAAGATACTTTTCATCTGGAACATCATGAAAATGACCGTGAGCTCCAAGATATTTGTAAATACAATATCTCAAGTTGGTCGCTTTAACCATCTGGATGTTAAAAATCAAGCTATTTAATCCCATATTTAATCACTCCCCCTTATCGCCTATTATATTTCTAGACAATAAGACTTCTCCCCTATAGTACCCTTTTATCATTAGTTCTCAGATAAACAGTTATTTTCTTTTGAATACGAGTGTCCACAGTCTGGACATATATATTTTCCATTTTCTGCCAAATCAAGTACCTGCCCACATTCGCATACCCAACCTATCTGCTTTGCAGGAACTCCAGCCATAAGAGCATGAGGTTTTACATCACAGGTCACTACCGCTCCTGCAGCAATCGTTGCATGATGCCCAATCTCGTGTCCGCAAACTATTGTGCAGTTGGCGCCAAGGGTAGCATCATGTCGAATTACAGTAGGCAAATATTTGTGATTCTTTGGATAACGAGATCTTGGAGTAAGATCATTTGTAAACACGCAACTTGGCCCACAGAACACATAGTCTTCTATAGTGACACCTTCATAGATGGATACATTGTTCTGTACTTTTACCCCGTCCCCAAGGGTAACGTTATTGGAAATGTTTACATTCTGGCCCAGAGAACAATTTGCACCAATAACTGCACCTGATTGAATATGACTAAAATGCCAAATCTTGGTATTATCACCTATCTTGACATCGTTATCTACTATTGACGATTCATGTATATAGTAATTACTATCATTCATCTTTTTTATTTCCAAATTCCTCTATCGACTTCACGCTATATGGCGCATCAACATGTACACCATAATATGTCTTGATAAGTATCTCGCTCATAAGTCCAAATATGATCATGATGAGACCAATGATAACGAAAAAAATGGTTAGCAGGGGAGGGAAGATATTGTTGGACATTTTCCTTCCCATTGCAAATAACGCAATTGACCAAATGCCACAGGCAAATCCCAACAATTCAAAAATCATTCCCATTCCACCAAGAAGATGCAAAGGCCTGGTTGCAAACTTATTCCAAAACCATACAGAAATCATATCAACAAATCCCTTGATCGTACGCTTCCAGTTGTATTTTGTGTAGCCTGAAGTCCTAGGTCTGTGGTTAACAACTACTTCTCCTATGGTGAAACCTTTAATCTTAAGGATCGCTGGAATAAATCTATGCTGTTCTCCATAGAGGTTTACTCCCTTGAAGCACTCTCTTTTGTAAACTTTAAGAGAGCATCCACTATCATGAATTCCATCATGTACAAGGAGATATCTCAGGAAATTCGCCCCTCTTGAAACAAATCGTTTCATAAAGGTATCCTTACGGTTCTTGCGCCACCCGGAAACTACATCAACGCCTTCTTTTTCCAAATATTCCAGCATCTGAGGAATATCAGCAGGATCATTTTGGCCATCTCCATCCATAGTTACTATGTAGTCATACTGCGCAGCCTTGATTCCCGCATCCATTGCAGCTGTCTGTCCAAAATTCTTGCGCATTTTGATATATTTAAGTGGACTAAGTGTTCTACATACTTCATCAGTTCTATCAGAAGATCCATCATTAATAAATATAATCTCATATATATAATTGTTCTTCTCACAGACATCCTTAATTTCTCTGTGAAGATTTGCTATGTTGCCTTCCTCGTTGTAAACAGGAACCACAACAGATATTCTGTATTGCATAAAAGTCTCTCCCTACATATTTTGGTTAATGCATAATAACATAAAAATAATAAACTAATGAGAAAACGTTTGCAATCTTCAACTCAGTGAATCCATCACATCTTTTAAAGCCTTGCAAATATAATCGACTTCATCATCATGCAAATATGGATGTATCGGCAAACATAGAACAGTACTACAAAGTTTCTCAGTATTTGGACATTCTGCCTCAGCACTTCTTGTCTTTTCAAATGCTCCCTGCTTGTGCATAGGTTTTATATAGTAAATATTGGTTGGGATACCGGTTGAGCGCAGCTCTTTTTGAACTACAGATCTGTCAATGTTTTCTGGAAGCTGAATTGTATACTGAGCCCAAGAACTATAGTATCTATCTGTTATATGTGGCACTGATAATCCCATAACATCTTTTAATAATTCATGATATTTTTCAGCAACATGGTTGACCCTATCAAGTTCATTAGAACAAAATGTTGGAAATTTGGCCAACAGTACTGCCGCCTGCATAGTATCAAGGCGAGAGTTCATACCAAGTCTTATATTATTATATTTGGCATTTGGATCATCCGGATGTTCCATATCCTTGCCATGTACTGCTATTGACCTGCATAGCTCAGCCAGCCTGTCATCATCTGTGAAAATAGCTCCCCCATCTCCATAACAGCCAAGTGGTTTAGCAGGAAAGAAACTGGTAGTAGAAATTGTCCCTAATTTACCAGCCTTTATCTTTTCTCCATTATCCATTGTATATTCACCGCCGAATCCTTGAGCAGCATCTTCCAACAATATAAGCTTATATTCTTCACATATATTTTTGACAGCCTGATAGTCAAATGGCTGTCCAAAAAGGTCGACTGCCACGACAGCCTTAGGCTTTAATTCGCCTTCTTCTAAAATTGTATCTATGGCCTTTCTAAGTGAAGAAGCTGAAATATTATATGTATCTAAATCAACATCAACAAATATCGGAGTCGCGCCAACAGAAGCAGGACACTCTCCCGAGGAAAAGAAAGTAAAATCGGGAACAAATACTGCATCCCCTTTGCCTACTCCAGCTGCCATTAATGCAATAGAGATAGCATCTGTACCATTAGCACAAGAAATGCAATGTTTGCGTCCCACGTAATCAGCAAGCGTTCTCTCTAGTTCTTTTACCTGTGGTCCACTAATAAAATGGCAACCTTCTATTACTGAGGATATCTCTGTGTTTATCTCATTTTTAATTACTTCATACTGTCTTTTTAAATCTCTAAATTCTATAGTCAAAATAATTCACCTCTTTTACTTAATACCATTCCAATCAGAGAATGTCTTTTTATCCAAGGATTCCACATCAGGATAAACTATTAATGGATTCATACTATCATTAAGGTATGCTGCCCATAACGAGAACGTGGAATTAGCAATAATATTGTTTTTCATTCTGCTCATCAAAAGCATGTCCACATGCGCTAATTCATTATCATACCCCGCCACAACAGTTTTATTATCAATCCATTCAAATGCTGTCTCAGCATAGTACTTGTCATCTGAGAAAATGAAAAACTTAGCCTGATCTACCCTATCCAGTACATACTCAACCGCCTTCTTATAATAGGACAATCCTACTTCTTTTTCATATTCACTTCCAACATAATCTCCACGTCTTACATGCAATGAAACAGCATTATCCCTGAGCATTTCATCAGTTATGTATTTGTCACATTTCTCAGAAAATTTGAGTTTATTCCTCAAGTCTTCGATATTGCCTTTGAAATAATCTATATTCTGCCAATATCCATCAAAATACCTTATACCATTGTTTAGCGCATTTATGACCTCTGATACATCTGTATTACTAATTTCTGTGTAGTACGAATGTTTTCTCTTGCTAAAAAATCTGTCATTCACATTTGTTCTTACAGAATTAAGCCTGTCAGCACCCTTTCCCCCATACATTATGGGAATTTGATCAGAATATTTAATGATATCCCAATTAGATGCTACTTCAATATTTATATTTGGAAAGATGTTCCAAATACCAAGTTCACCATGCGCTGATCTTATCTTGTAGTATGACAAATCTGCCAAGACTTCATAATCTGAATATTGTTGTCTTAGCCATTCGCAAAATGCATATTCATATAATTGATTTCCAAGTCCTCCTTGGAATTTAACTATTAGCTTCTTTTCGTTTTTTGTCACTTTTGTTCCTTTTGCACAATAATCTTATCAAATAAAGCCATATATGCTTCTGCTGTCTTTTCCCATGAGAATGCTTCTTTAATAAGGTATTTGCTACGTTTTCCCATAGTCTTTAATTCATCCGGTTTAGATAACATATCAACCAGTATTTTTCCAAATTCATATACTTTGGCAACTTTTCCATTGCCATCAACTAACTCATCACTTCCCTGGCATGGAGTCATAAGGATAGGAAGCCCATAGGACATAGCTTCTAACACAACATTTGGCATCCCCTCTTTTCTAGATGGGAATACAAATATGTCTGCATTTCTATAGAACTCAGGAAGTTCTTTTTTGTTTTTTTGACCATAAAAAGCTACGACGTCCTGTAGGTTATGTACTTCTGTGAGTTTTTCTAGTGTTTCCCTATAAGGGCCATCACCAACAATCTGAAATTTTATATTTTTACCAATATTTTGGCTCTGTTGCTGAATCTCGGAAAGCTGCGGAATAATATCTTGTAAACCTTTTCTTTCTATAAGCCTAGAAACAAAAAGAAGATTGATGTTTTCGTCATGGCATGCCTCAGTGTATGCAATAGATTTATAGTCGTTATCTTTTTCTTCAAAGGCATTCAGATCTGCGCCATTGGGTATTACCAAGATTTCTTTTTTATCATAGAAATCTTCAGCTAGTTTTTTAAGACCTATACTATTTGCAACAAGAGCGTCTGCTTTTTTCCAAATCATCTTAATTGCTGGTCCTATAAGCTTATAAACTTTAGTAAATCTATCCTGGAATCCAGGGATATCTCCGCCACCAAATCTTATCACATATGGCAGTTTATATTTCTTTTTTAGATAATAACCGACAGGGCCACTTGGAATACCAAAAAATATCTGACATATATCATAATTGTTCTCTTTTTCCAGTCTATCAGCTACTGGAATCGCCTTTTTCAAATAATCAAGCATTTCTGAGAAGCTACAATGTTCTTTATGTTTTCTTTTGGCTTTGAGCCTAGTGATGGTTATTTGACCGTTTGTTATGCTATCCTTGATTGTTTCATGTTCATCAAGACCATCAAACCATACCGTTACAATATCTACTATATGCCCTTGCTTGGCATATTGCCTCGCAAGGTTCATACAAGCATTGGCTCCGCCTCCACCAACGGGAGGATATTCGTGGGATATTATTATTATTTTCATTAATGGTTGTTCCCCTGTTATATACGCTTATAGGCCAAGTTCCGCTTTGGTTTTTTCAATAAGTTTTCCATTAGAAACCTCGTATATTCTATCGCAGTTTCTAACTGTTGATAATCTGTGAGCTACAATAATCAGCGTTTTTTCTCCATGAAGCGCATCAATTGACTCCATAAGTGATTTCTCGGTTTCATTATCGAGCGCAGCAGTAGCTTCATCAAATACAATAACCTGAGTTTCAAAGTAAAGTGCTCTTGCTATCGCAACTCTCTGTCTCTGCCCTCCAGAAAACTTGACACCGCGCTCACCTACTATTGTATCAAGGCCATCATCTAATGTCTTCACAAAGTCGCCAAGCTGAGCCTGCTCGATTGCTTTCCATACTTTATCATCATCAATTTCTTCCGGAGTAAGTCCAAAAGCTATATTATTTCTTAGAGAATCATCTGTAAGGAAAATGCTCTGTTGAACATACGCAAGCATATGACTCCAAGAGTCTATGCATTTTGTAATATCAATTCCATTTACTTTAACTTCTCCACTTTGAGGTGTGAACAGGCCTAATATAATATCAACAAGTGTTGTTTTACCGGAACCAGAGGCTCCAATGAACGCTACTGATTCCCCTCTTTTTATTTCTAGTGATAACCCGTTAATGACGTCTTTGTCTGCACCTGTATATCGCCAATGAATATCATTAAGTGTTATATTTTTAAATTCCATTTCTGGAGTAATGGCAAGAGACGATTTATCAGCTTCTATCACTCCTTCTGCATTAAAGCTTACTAGATTATCATACGCTTCATCAACACCAGGTTTTTGGAAAATAATCTGCGTCGCAGATCTAGAAATTGTTGACATTGCTGGAAGCATCTTGATTCCACCAACAGCGAATACCGCAAGCTGAGGCAGGAACGACGTAAGATCTGCACCCTGCAGCACTCTTACATACAGAATAAATATGATACCAGACATGAATACTGTTTCAATAATTCTGATTGGAAATGTCTGTACAGTGATGTATTTGGCTTCTAGTTTTCCTTTATTTTCAAATGCTCCTTCATAGGCATCAATAAATCGATCTTTCCTGCGCATTGCCATTATCTCTTTGATACCTTCAAGTATCTCATAAGAATACTTGGTAACACGTGTTTCAGCAACTCGCTGTTCTCTACCTAGAAAGCTTGTTTTTTTCCTGAGGATAACTACAAGAATATACACGCAAATCAATGAAATGCCAAGAAGTCCCATAGCCATTGTCAGATCTGTATATGCTAGAAACGCTGCTATCATGAGCAGTGTCAGTATCTGTGTAACAAGATCAAATAATGTTCCAAGTGCATCTTTCACACAGCCCACATCATTACCTATTCCACGGATTATCACAGAACTGTTAGTCTCTACAAAAAATTGATATGGCTTATTCATATATGCTCTTAACATCTTAACAGATAGCTTTTTCTGCAATTTGAATCTGTATGAATTCTGAAAATATGCTGAATACATCAAGAATGCATTCTTAAGTATATAGAATATAACTAGCGCAAAGCTCATGAACAAAACAAGCGATAAACCACTTATTCCCATTATGACAATGATATTGCCAATTACAGGATATTCTCTAACCTTCTCAGGTGACGCGATGGCATTAATAAAAGGGACTATAAGGCTTACTCCGACTGTCTCCAAAACTGCGCACAACAAAATATCAGCCAAAACCACATAGGATCTTCGCCTGTCTCCCTTATCAAGGATTCCAAATATTCTTTTTATTACATCGATGAATTTTTTAATGTCGTTAGTCATTTTGTGTATCCACTTCATTTATTTACATTAAAACTATTATGGTAATACTTTTCCTCTGATATCTGAATGGTATAAGGAATATTTGCAAATACATTTTCCATGTTCTTGAGTATATCTTCGGTTTTTCCCTCCCTCGCAGCTCGCTTTATCAGATCAACTGTCGCTGAAAAGTCCGCGATATCCTCATCCACAAAAAGAGAAACTATATTTTTCTGAAATGAGTCTCTTACTTCTTTACCCAAACATACAGGCGTACTTTTTATCCATACTGATATCCGTCAGACTATTCAATTTACTAAAGATAGATAACTTAGCGAACTTAATAACACCAGTCATGAATACAAAACGTTCATACTGCTCATATCCTTTGATCATCTGATAGAACGCTTCCATAAAGTCACGAAAGGTTTCCGCCTCACTCTCATTTTCGAGATGTTCCATGATAGGCTTATCATATTCATCTATAAGAACTACTACTCCTTTTTGATTCTTATGATATAACGTCTCAATGAGCTCCCCAAATAGAAGCGCAGGGTCTTCATTGTTAACATCTACTCCATATTTACCCGCTATAGTCTTAAGCGTCTGGACAAGCCACGAAGACAGCAAATCTATACTTAATACATTTGCTCTGCCAAAATCAAGATGGATAATCGGATACTCTTCCCATTTATAATCTGTTTCCTTACAAATATAGCAGTCTTTAAATAAATCCTTTTGGCCGCTAAAAATGGCTTCAAGAGTTGAAATTGTTAGACTCTTACCGAATCTCCTTGGGCGGGCGCAAAAATATTGCCCCTTTGCAGTTGTAATGGCATCATACAGATACTTAGTCTTATCAACATATATACAGTTATTTTCAATTAGATCTCTAAATGAATAAATTGACGTTGATATTTCTTTTCTCATGGAATATCTCCAATTTCCTCTTTACCATCTATTTTTCAACAGAGAGCTCTTGCTCTTGAAAAAATGCGATGTGGAAAATCCACACCGCATCCACTCTAGACATTATACAACATCCCGAAGATGATAGATAGAGTTCGTATATCTTCTACTTAATCCTAGCTTCAGTATTAACTTACACTTCTTTAACCCACAGGCCGTGAAGATTGCAGTACTCGTAGACTGCCACAGCTTTTTCGCCAGCTGGAAGTACAAATTCAGCAACTGGTTTCTCGGAAGGCTTCAGGTACTTGATCTGAGCACCGGTTGTTGTCTCAAGTGCTATGAACTGGATGTAGTGGTTATCCATCATAGGATGTTCCACTTCTCCAATCTGAACTTTAACAGTGTTTCCCTCTACTGTTACATCTGGTACGTGCTTTTCTACTGCACCGTCAACAGCGCCAGGTACAAGCTCTTTCATTGGCTGTCCGCAGCACACTACTGGAACGCCTGAATCATTAAGCTTGGTGATAATGTTTCCGCAAGTTTCACATCTGTAGAATTTCATGAGAACGCCCTCCATATACACTTATATTTGTAATGTTTTGAAATATCTTCTAGACTCCATTATTAGTTCTATCTCTGTTCAATGCACTTCTTTAGATATGTTGCTCTGGTACTAGCAAGGTGCTTATTTATAAATGTACTGTAGATATCTTTATCTATTTCTTTTCCCGAAATGTACTGATCCATAGTGGCTTTGAATTCTTCATAATCCTTGATGTTAGGGCATATCTTGTTAAGCTCGAGTTCTCTTGTCTCTTCGTTGTCGGTGTATCTGCCTATGAGGTGGCAGTAGAAAACTGCGCTCTCATAGAATCTTGCTGTAACGAGATCTGCTCCGCCGAATACATTTCGGCTGTTGTCACACTTAGGTGTAGAGACAATGCTGACTCTTGCTCTTCTCATCATATCAACAAACTCAGGTCTACCTGGGAGCTTACCTATATCCCCTCTGGTTGTTGAGGTGTAGTGCAGAGAAGCGTTCTCGCCCTGGTAAATGTACTCTACATCAGGATGTTCCTTGCAGTAATCCAGCATGTATTGGTGCATTACTGGGTTCTTCCTGCCTATCTGGATTACATCTATATCTTTGTCCGGTACTTCCTGTGTATAGTACTGATCTGATACACACTGATGGATGAAGTATACGTTCTGGCAGCCCTTGGATTTCATCTCGTTATAGATATCCTTGGATGCTACAAAGAATGCTGGAAGGGCTCTGGTCGCTTCCATAATCTCATCAATCATGTTTCTGGCGAAATCGAGATATATGGGGATGATGTTCCTGGTAGGAATCATATAGTAGCCTTCAGCATCCATTATGATAAGAACGCCCATCTTATCTGGGTCAGTTATTATATATTTCCATACTTTCTTAGGTAACAGTTTTTTGGTATATCTTTTTAGTCTGCGTAAGATTTTGTCAAACAGGTTGTTGGTAAGGCTCTCTACTGTAGTGCCCCACTCTTTGGCCCATATGTCTTCCCACTCGAATAGTACATCCCATGATGGCCATGTGATGTAGCCTCTTTCTGAATATACTTTCATTTGTATGTCCTTCTTGCTAGAACCGTTTTGAATACAAGTCTATTTTCTATGATATATTCACAGACCAAGTTCAGCCTTAGTTCTTTCTATAAGCTTACCTTGAAAAACTTCATATATTTTGTCGCAATTTCTAACTGTTGATAATCTGTGTCGCAGATCTTGAAATTGTTGACATCGATGGAAGCATCTTGATTCCGCCGACAGCGAATACCGCAAGCTGAGGAAGGAATGAAGTAAGATCTGCGCCTTGTAATACTCTTATATACAAAATAAATATGATACCAGACATAAAAACAGTTTCAATAATTCTGATAGGAAATATGCGGTGTGGAAAAACCACACCGCATCCACTCTTGATATTATACAACATCACGCTACCGAATGATAGAATGCATCTGCCTTCTCACTTATCACTAGATGTTGCATTTGTATATGTATCTGGAATAAATATGTCAACCATCCCATCTTCAGATATTACTGCCACTACAAAATATATTTTACCAGCGTCCTTAACTAAAGATGAGCCATATGTATAAAGCGAGTTAAAACGTGCACCTCTGCCTGGATCGCCTTCCAAGATGGCTTTTCCATCGACTATTGCTCCTACGCCGTAGCATTCACCCTCTAAATTAAGCAATATAGCGCCATCTATCGCAGTAACTCCAGAAGATTCTATTAGCTTTTTGTCCAATTGCCTAGGCTGAATTTTTCTTGCTCTTTTTAGATTTGTTAATCTGTCAACCTCGATCAGCAAGTGCTTATTCTTATTTTTTCCCTTATCCCCGATAAAAACTAGGCCTGTCCCATGAGAAGCAAACTGACTTGCGCACTCTATTACTGCTTTTACTGTAGCAGCATCTTTAGATTCAAGATATCCATCCAGTTTAGACAACTGAGCAGACACTTCGTTTTTTGGCTCCAAGAAAGGAATGTGGAACACGCCTTCTCTATAGTCCAACAAAACATCCTGCTGTTTTGACACATTTCTGTATACCACCCAGGATAACTTACTTTTGATGTCTATGTATACACTTCCTTCTTTCAACCTATTATTTTTGACAATTCCCAGCATCTTATATTCATATTTGCCGTCTTTTTTACAAACAGAAATCAGTAAACTATTATTCTTACCCGCTAATTCCATATATTTCTTAATAGTCCTGAGATTATCAGTTGCAAATAACAGCGGTCCATCATCACTGATAAATTTAACTAGCATTTTATTATCGCATTTATCTAATCCCTTAGTAAAAAAGCATAGCGTCGATTTATTAAATCTTTTTTCATATTCCATGGCAGAAACATGTATCAAAAGCTCAGTCTCAGGTAACTTATACTTCTTCATTACCTTCTTGCGATACTCTTCTATAAACCAATCTTTCTTTGAAAAATTACCTAACAAATAGTTGACTCGGTTGGCATCGCATCTTCTGTTGAGATTATCCACCAGCAATGATAGTACTAAATCATCCTTTAGTGATTTCTGTAATTCGTCACATATTACTTCCAGTATAAAGCTTAATGAATCTGCTTTTTTCTGATATTCTTTAGCCACTTCCCAACATAAAACGTGTTTTACAGCTTTACACGATATTTTGTCAGAAATATCCAGACTCTGCTTCATATCAAATATTTTTTTTATTCTTTCAGAAATGTCTTCCAGTACCTTTTGGCTGTCAGTCTCAGTGTTCCCCATTTTTTAGTAGTTTCTCCCAATTATTCTCACCAATTTCGTTATAGTAATTAGCAATATGTTTATGAATATCAATAATAATATCGCTTATTCCAACTCCACCTTTTTCAACAGAAAAGAGCTCAAACATTTCTTTTACACTTTTCCGTTTCATATCTCTCTTTTCATTCTTTTCGGAATTAAGTTCATCCAGCTTGCTTACGCAATGCATAAGGTACTCAGCTATAAGTTTTAAAACGTACTTATCTTCCATGATGGTTAAACTAGATATTCCATCCCTTGTTAGTTCCTTTTTATTCTTAATAGAATCCGCTAACTTTTTTATTTCTTTTCCCTTTTCTTGTCTTTCGCGAGATAGGTATTTGTCCATTTCCTCCTTGGCTATTCTTGCAGTTTTAACGCAGTCGCTATCTGTAAAAGCGTTATCACCACACTGTATATCTCCTTTCTTCCAATGATACTTTTGGCAGTGGATCATACAATAAGTAACAAGTGCTGATCTAAGTGAAAAAACTGTAATGCAATCAAAATCCTCTTGTCCTTGGTATTTAAGTTCTCTTACAACCAACTCTATATACTCACTAAATGAATATTGTAAAGTCTTTATACAAATTAGATCTGCTATGCATTCTTTGTATAAGTAAAAGAGTATAGAAAAGACACCTTTAATATCAAATAATCCTCTAAGAGTTTCACCTGTAAATTCCTGTCCCCAGCGATGTATATCCTGTGACAATTCTTCGATTTTCTTGTCAGGTTCTTCATTGTCCAATTGATAATAGTATTCTCTTTGCAACAGAGAATGCCATATTTTCTTCGGATCCATCTGTACAATACAGACCATCACGTTCTTTTCCCTTGGCACCACCCATTCTCTATGATAGATTCGTTTTTTTAAATGATTTGACATAGGGTCATCTTTACTGAAGTTTTTGGCTATCCATATTTCATTAGCCTCTTCTGCTAAAGTTTCTATATTCTCTGCCATCTCGTCCCAAATATCATCATAAAGCGCAAACATAAATCTCTTATCTCTGCCTTTTTCCTGCCTGGATTTCTGAAATGATAATCTGATGTATTTTACATACATATATGCCATTATCTTCGTAGTAATCTCAGCACGCTCTTTCCTGTTTCTTATTCCTCCCCCGACGTTATGTGCCACCTCATGTCCCAAAATAAACATCAAATCACGTGGTCGATAGGTATTTATTTCCGGAAGTTCCATTAGAAATAGCCTCTTTGTGTCAGATATTGTGCTAAACTTTTCTCTTAATTTCACAAAATCAGAGACTCCAGGATAAGCCAGAAAAACATATTCATGTTCCTCTTCGTTATCATTCACAAATGTACCGAGATATTCCTTCATGTTATAAATATAGGCATTGTAAAATGCCAGTAGTTTCACAGGAGTTTCATACACTCTCACATCAAAGTCTGGAGCCTGAGTAAACTGACGATCAGACCTAACAGAATTCTGAACCAACAAGCTGAATTCTCTAACAAACCCATAAGCCGATCTAAAAAAAGCGTTACGTATTTGCTCAATTCCTCTATCTGCAGCTTCTGGGTTTTCCTTGTAATAATCAAGCATTTCTTCTTCATCGTTCAATGCCTGCTCGGCCAAGTCTATCAAAATTGACATCTGCGTAAGCATCGTTTGAAATAGATAATCATGAATAGGGCTTACCTCAAATTTGCCTAAAGAATTTAAAATACTCAAAAAATATCGTCCAAGATGAGAGATTTCCCCATTTTTACCAGCTCTACTCTGCCATTCTTTACATCGATCAACCAACACTCTACATAAGACAGGCTCATTTTCACATATCTTTCCAGTCTTATTCGCCACAGGGAGTCCTTTATTGCTGATCTTATTCGCATCATAATCCGAACCTATGATTGTAGTAACTCCAACTAGATTGTCCTGATATATTTTACTGGTATGGTTGAAAATGCCTTCATTCTGCTTATAGAAAGAAAGGAAAATATCCCACGGCAACTCTCCTATCTCAAATTTGATATCATTGCAGCCTAGCACACCCTGTTTACTAATAGTTCCAATATATTCTTCGCCACCTTTTTCTTTTATCTCCTCAAGCATATGGTTATAAACAACATCAGCCAATTCTAGTTCTAGCGCAATAATATATATCTGTATATTTCTTGCTATTCCAAGCTCCTTTCTACATTTACCTTTATTGATCATTTTCATATTGATTGAAGCAAAAGAATAGCCATAGCTCACTCTAAGCCCAGCTTTTCCTAAATGAATATCTTCTATTATCTTGGCTCCATCTTCATATTTTTTGCATTTGAGAACAAGTATAATATCACTATAGTCAATGCTAAAATACGTTATAGCCTTAACATCTGTATTTTCGACACTGTCCTCTAATGCCGCAGCCCTTTTTAGTGATTCCTTGGAGCAAATGTCCTTGTCTATTTGAAGCATGGAAAAAAACAGGAATGGATAATCTGCAGTTTCACTATCCTTCCAGAAAATAGCATCCCTCTGTTTTGTATCATCGTCATCTCTAAATCCAAACACCGTTTGTATGGAATAGCTTCCGCACAGCTCCTCGCTTTGAGATCTCTGTGCATGCCATAATTTTTCAAAATCTAAAGCGCCTTCCATGTTTTCAAAAAGATTTTCACCCACCAACATGTCGTCATAATATCCCAGTATTTTCCACTGTACGTCCTCTACAGCCGGCTTAGAAGGTGGAAGATAATCATTAAACAAATAAAACGGTCTACATACTTTTCCCATACTTTTCCCCTAACAATCCCCATGTTTTATAATAAAAAAACTGGCAAGAACCTTCGTCCTGCCAGTCAAATACTAACTTCACAAAAATATTTAATACACATTAACACTATCACACCTTAACCAGCTCACCCAACTCATTATGTCTTGCTCTACTACGTGTTACTGTCCTACCATTTACATCTCTTCTATCAATAAAGCAACTGTACTCTTCATCCTCTTGATCACCATATATCAATTCATACAAATCTTCTATCGAGTACGGTATTTCTCTTCTAACATCTGCTCTCATAATAACGCCTCCACTTGGTTACTCTTTCCAAAAAAACAAAGTTGGGTTAGTGGTATCTGCTATTATAGCAGAGCACTATCACTACATCAACAATTTTTTCTGAAAAAAAGCATTAAAAAAAAATAATCCTCCCTAAAATTACCTACAATAATAATATAATAATAGTATATTACAAAAAAAATAATATATTTGTTAAATCTATCAAAACTGTAACATTTTTTCGATACTTCTCTTCTAATAATAACATATGTACTGTATTTTGTGTTTATTTTCTCTTTTTTCATATATTTAGTATTTTCCTTGCATATGAACACGTCGCTGTAACTTTCGCATTGTTACGCTCAGCTTCTTCCAATACTTTATATACCAAACGCTTAGCTATTCCTTTGCCTTGATAAGCTGAGGATACGCCTGTGTGGTAAATATTCCAAACGTCATCAGTAATCTGATAATCGCACTCACCTATTTCTTTTCCATTGTCTAGAGCGATGCTTTGGTTACTTTCTTGATCAAACGTCACATCTATATCATGTCTATACAAGCATGTCAGTGCGCCTGATGGGCACTGACTAATTGCCTGCCAAATTTCTTTGGTCTCAGCATTATTAAGATTGATCCATGGCTTTTGCCCTGGACAAAAGGTCTTGGGGCTACCATTGACACATCTTCTCGCATGAAAACACTTATCAGAATTCCAAAATACTACGATATCATCATTCTCATAGGTTCTGTGCATAAGATATCTCCGTAATTATCGCTTTTTGCATCTATCTACAACAACTGATAATAACACCGTTAAAACGAACGAGATCAAGCTCCATAGCCATATATTAACGTCACCAATACGTCTTAGAATACCATGCATCAAGCTGATAGCAGGAACATGTATGAGAAATGCATATTGGGATAATGAGGCTATTACAAGAAGCGGCTTGGTTATCATGTCTATCGTCCTGCTGTCATTAAGCTTAAGTGCGTTTATGCCCTCTAGTGTAACCAAGTGATAAATCAGGATTACTGAAGGTATAGTAAAATAGAACCCAGAATTCATTATCCAGCTATAATCTGCTGGAATAACGTTGTTTCGCGGAATTCCAACATAAATGAGGAATATTGAAACTGCTAATGCCATTACTACGATGATAACCGGTAATGCCATATGCTGATACTTTTGTTTTTTTCCCTTTTGTCCATAAAAGTATCCAGCCTGCATTGCTATAAGATAATCCCCTACTCTTGATAGAGGGCTCTCGTATATATATAGCATGGATGAATCCTTGTAGTGATTAACAAGCATAATGTTGATCACTATTGTAAGGGCATATATCAGTGCTGAAATAAGTAGCACTCTGGGCAGCATAAAAGCTTTAGCCTTTTCTGAACCATAGAATCTATGCATTATTCTAAGGAAGAGCGGTGTTAAAAAGAATAATAACAAGCTCAGTGATAAATACCATGAGACAATGTTGTATTCGCTAAAAATATTGTACCACCAGCCACTCTTAGGTCCCCAGTCAGAAATCAAAAGGGCATTGGATGCTAGTTTCCCAATTGCTATTGGTAATCTCTCCCATAGCACATCCCTGATAGCATCTTTTACGCTATATGCGTATAGTACAAAGGCAATGACCAGCATCACTAGGTGCAGCGGATAAATACGACCTATTTTCCTCTGAGCATATTTCCAAGAAGCTCCAGGGTTGCAATCTATATCCTTATCGCATCCATGAACAGCATTCAAGAATCCACTTAGCATCAGAAACACTGTTATGCTCCACCTGGAGAATACGTCAGGCAGGAGAGTTGTGTGGAAGAAGAAGATGCCAAGGAAAGCTAGCGCGCGTAGTATTTGTAATGTGTTGAAACATCTTTTAGACTTCATTATTTGTTCAATCCTGTCTTCTGGTACAAAAACCATACATATCTGTCCATGTCACTTTGGCTGTAGTCATCAGATTCTTTTACCAAAGTATATAAATCTTGTTCGTTCTGAAGCTGGATACGTTTATAAGCATTCTTGTCATAGAAGCGTAGAGCTCTCTGATTAACTGGATCAACACACCAATATACTTTGGTAATTCCAAGTTCTGTGGTAGCTTTATCGAGAATTGCAGCCATCGCTGCCCTAGAATAGTCTTTACCCATAGCTGCCTTTCTGATTGTGATGCCGAATTCAGCTGACTTATTCTCTTTATTAATATTCTTGAGGCTTATTGTGCCCATATATTCATCAGTATCGTCATCTGCTATAGCAAGGTGAAGGTTCTGATTCTGACTTTCCAGGCTTTTCCTGATAAAGTTCTCACAATCCTCTAATGTGAGCTTGGAGAAGTTTCTGTGAAGGTCATGGACGACAGAGTCGTCATGCATCCATTCAAGCATGAGTGGAGCGTCTTGTAATTGTAATGAGCGAAGTTTCATTGTGTTATGCCTCGTTTTTCTATAGTTTTCAGGATCATGTTTGCCACGTTTTCGCTAATGCAATCAGCATACAGTTCCTCTATCTGGCTATGGTCCACTGTTTGACCTTTATATTTCTGAGCAAACTCTTTCAAATTCCTTGCAATATCATCTATATTCTGATCAGGTGATGCGCTAAGTGCCATAGGGTATCGTTCCATATATGGAAACGATGGGCAATTAGGAATCTGACATATATTCAGAATAGGCTTACCTGTGTTGATATACTCAATGAGCTTTGAAGGCAGCATGTTCTTGATATTGTTATTTAGATTAATGAGTACATCAGCTTCCTTCTGAGCCTTGATAGATTCTGATGAGCTTACCCATCCATGAAGGATGAGTCTATCTCCCAATATTTCTTTGTATCTAGCTAGAGTTTTCTCAGATCCGCCTCCGTACAAGTTGAGAACATAGTTCTCAGGAAGCTTAGTGAATAGCTTCAGCATAAGTTCTGGATTTCTGATATCGTCATATAACTGGCCCACGTAAACGAAGATAATCTTAGTAGTAGCATCTGTAAATTCTTGTATCTTTTCTATGTTTGGCTTTAAAGAATGCTCACTTGCAGTTGCTGTCTTCATATCCAACTTCTGAACTTTTGGCACACGGAAGGTTACTACTTTCTGTTTTAATTCAGCGGGCAGGTAGTCCATGTCATTGCCTACAAAATCTAGCGCGAATACCTTCTGGGCTGCTTCAAATACGTTCAATTCTTTTTGCAAATGCTTATCTTTTAATCTCTGCGTTGTAGATGGATTATTGGTATATGGATCCATCATTATGACGTATTTGTCGTTGCCAATATTTGCATTAGCTAGTGCTTCTGCAATATAAAATGGCTCTGTTACAGCAATTACTGCATCAAAGTTATCCTCTGCACACACAGTCTCAATCTGTCTCTTATACTCATTTCTGATCTCAGATGATTCAAAATACTTCTTATCTACTAGCTTTTGCAAAAATGACAGATGTGATGCTGCAAAAAAAGCTTTACCAAGTGACGAAGCATTGATCCACCTATCACTTTTGGTAACACCGTTGAGCACGTCATCCTCGAGAACTTTGAATGTCCATACACCGCTCAGGGTAGTCTCTTTTTCTCGATCTAGTTCATGGAATTTATCTTCTCTAGCCAGGCAATATACTTCATTTCCGTAAGCAAGCCATGTCTTGGTAAGCTCATAGATTATACCGACATTTGCGCCACAGCTAGATGATAAATTGTCTAGTACAAGCAGTATTCTCATATTTATCGCTCCATTTTTATTTTCGTTCCTATTATACTATGGTTTAATTTCCACTTCCATTTTAGATAATTACATGATAGGATACTTTTTTATATTATAGTTTCCAAACAACTATTGTTCCACACCCCCACAGATTCACGTGGCGTTCCACCTTTTATTTACCATTTATTTCAAAACAAAATTTCACATTTTCATAATACCGTGTTATTAATTATCATTTTTCACATATTGTTCATAATTTTGGCATTGTTTTGACTTGCACAAAAATACAAAATACAGTATTTTATTTAAACGTTGTAGCGACAAATATATTTGTCGTAAGCAGTCGTTACCCCAATACCTCGTTTTGCCCCTGCCCCAAATCTCGCGAAACGGTATTGATTCTGTGGTAACACGCATTAAAAATATCAAAATACTGTTTTTTATATAAAACGCCCTGCCAGATAACTACAAGCTATCTGACTGGGCGTTTTATAATTTATATCAGTTTAGATGCTATTTCATTAGCTACTGCTTCTGGTGCAAATTTTTCTTTGCATTTCTCTGATACAAATTTCATATGCTCACTACTAAATCTACTCGCATTGCTTTCATAGTCTTTTAGCATTTCCTTCATAGCTATAGCAAGGGCATCCACGTCATCGACTGGCACAAGAATACCGTTTGTACTATCCACAAAGTCTTCTGGTCCACCACATTTAGTTGCTATGACCGGAATCCCGGTTGCAAGCGCCTCAATATAAACAATACCAAAGGTTTCAGATCTACTCGCAAGGACGAAGCAGTCACTCCTTGTCAGGTTATCTGCAAACTCTTTTCTCACATAGGAACCAGTAAAAGTGATGTTATCGGTGATTCCAAGCTCTAGAGCCAAATCTTGGATAATGGGAAGTTCTGGGCCATCGCCCATAATTGTAAGATGAGTCTTAGCAGAGGTTTCGCCTATGAACTTAGCATATGCCTTAACAAGGATATCAAAGCCCTTTCCATGATTAGCACTAGCTGCGGATAAGAATTCAAATGTATTAATTTTCTGTGAGCCTAAATCCTGCTGCCTGGGCTTTGTATCACTGTACTTAAATTCTCTAAGATCCACGATATTAGGGATTACGACGCTATCTGCGCCGTAGTTTCTCATAACATCTCTTGCAAGCGCGTTGCTAACTGCTATAACAGTTCTGGCACCTTTAAGAGCCTTTTCTTTTCTCTTTTCTATAGCATCTCCCTCGTTAAGAGGAGTGATATGCTCAGTTACAATGTATGGAATGCTTTTCTTTTCGCAGTAGCTCGTCACCGATATTGCCTGCTGACAACAGTGCACATGTACGCAGCGCGGTACTCCAAATTCTTTTTCTATTTTCTTGATTGCTCTTTTAAAAGAGAAGTCCTGAGCTTGGTATTTGAGCTGCGGGGAAAAAGGCCCCCATGGAAAATTATATTCGATGACAGGAATTCCTGCCTTCTCAAATCTGTTATAGCCCCACTTACGAAATCTCCTAAATGATCTCATATCAAGGGCCAAAAATACTATCTTTTCCCCAATACTATGAAGGGCCCTAGCTTGGTCAAACTGAAAGAGGCCATTTATAGGATATTTCTCTGACGGGCATCCCCATGACACCTCCAAAATGTAGCTATTATCATTCATTCTTCTTATTCAACCCTCATATAATGCCATAAATTACCAATAATGCATTATACGTGCATAAAATAGTTTTATCCGTTATATGCGAATAATTTTAAAAACATTACACCTTCTACATTCCATTTCCGGAAAGAACACCCTCAGTGTCATAGATGTGGTAGTAGATTGTCTGTCTGTCATAAAAAGAGTCTCGGCTTGCTGAGTAGATAGTTCCAGCAATTACCTCGAAGAGAGCCATAATACTAAGGGCAACCAGAACTGCTGCTATGCCTTTTCTAAGAGCCAGAGCACCTTCTGATCTGATTATCATCGCAAGTGATGATGCAAAGCCGATACAGATAAGAAGAAGCGGCAACTGGAAAATTCTGTTGGCAAAACCTGCTGCAAAGGTCATAACGTATACGCTGACAAACGCAAGTAAATAAAATAGTGCCTCCTCCGGGATGTTTATCTTTCCCCTGGTTGAAGCAGATTCTGTATTAACCTGCTTGTAATGTCTGTATACTGTATGTCCCAAGGCTATTGCAAATGGTATCATCAAAAACATGAGTGTGTAAAAAGACTCTCTTCCAATTCTAAAAATATAATTCCTAATGATGTTATTAGATTCTGCGTTTGCAGCTGCTGTCCTTGTTGAGTTTCCTGGTGCAAGTATCAAAAATGCTGCTCCTGCAGCGCAGGAAATCGCTCCAAGAATCTGATAAATCTCGGTTCTGTGTTTTTTTATAACCATATAGTTAAAAAAAAGCATAAGCGCAAATAATATAGTGCAGGCTCCAGCTTCATTGGAGAGACCTGATAGGAAGCCCAGCACTATATATGCAATTATTGATGAGACCACACTAGCTACGCTCTTGCTAGCATCCTTGTACTCAACATTATCTCTTTTTCCTGAGACGTCACAATACGCTTTGTAGTACATGATCCCAAATATCAGAATGATCAGGTTAGTCCACAGGTATGTGACTGTTCCTGTGATCCAGGTGACAACTTCTGAAAAGTCTGGCATAAAAAACCACAGCACGAGATAAATTGCAGATATCTCGATTATACTTGCGATCATAGACACATCACCTGCTGCCACTTTTTCTTTAACCATCTTGTTATGGAAAGCAAGCGCATACTGGTGAATGACATTGGCAACAGCTATGTAGATAAGCGCATTGACCACCACGAAAACCATCTTGGGAAGCATCAGCATGAGCTGAATGAAAAACATTGAAATCGCTCTACCGCCCCAGGTCATGTAATAGGTGGCAACCGATGGGAATATCTGCGCAACACTCACAATCCTACTGCCATCTGCAAATGATGTCTGATGCTGATAATCATCGACGAAGGATGGCATTCTGTACGCTAAAAATGCGATAATGCATCCCCATAGGATATTTACAAGTATTAGTTTTAGTGTGTTTTTCTTAGCACTACTCAAGTTAAGCTACTCCGTGTTTTATCTTATTATTTTCTCGAAATCATCCTTGCCATGCTTACAGATAGGGCAGATGAAATCGTCAGGCATCTCTTCACCCACATACTCATAGCCGCAGATAAGGCACTTCCAGATGGTCTCACCCTTAGGAGTTGTGCCAACAGGCTGTGGCTTGGGCTTGATGTTGTTCTGATAATATTCATAGGTACATGATGAAACATCAGATAGCACAACCATCTCAGTTGGCTCGCAGATAAAGAGAGTGTGTGATCCAAGGTCTACCTCTTTTTCTACCTTGAGAGAAAAGTATGCATTTGTTCCTAGCTTGATATATGGGATTCCATTCTCAGCTATAGCATAAGAATCCGCAGGAAAATCAGGAGCGAACTTATCCACATCTCTGCCTGACTGGAACCCAAAATGCTTTAAGATGTCAAAAGAAGCCTCTGTGCTGAGGACAGAAATATTGCAAAGGCCGGTATCTTTGATCATGTCATGAGTGTAATTGGCCTTGTTGATAGCAATAGAAATTCTGTTGGGATCAGATGCCACCTGAATCGCGGTGTTGGTGATACAACCGTTCTTCTTGTCGCCTCTGACTGCGGTACACACAAATAAACCATACGATAATTTGTACATTGCCTTAGTATCCATGCTCGCTCCATCCTTTCATTTAATCAATTACTAGTTCTAATTATAACATGCCTTGATAATTGCTGTGATATCAATAATTCTCAGCCTTGAGCTGGAAGTATGCCTGTGGGTGATTGCAAACTGGGCAAACTTCTGGAGCCTGCTTGCCAACTACGATGTGACCACAGTTACTGCACTGCCATACGCAGTCACCATCTCTTGAGAATACAAGCTTATCCTCTACATTTTTGAGGAGCTTTCTATAGCGCTCTTCATGCTCTTTTTCTATGGCTGCTACGCCCTCGAAGAGCTCTGCAATCTCATCAAAGCCTTCTTCTCTTGCCTTTTTAGCAAAAGATGGATACATCTCTTTCCACTCGTAAGCCTCGCCATCAGCTGCATCCTTGAGGCAATCTACTGTTGTTCCGATTCCAGAGAGAATCTTATACCAGATCTCAGCGTGCTCTTTTTCATTAGCTGCTGTCTCTGCAAATATATTAGAGATCTGAACATAGCCCTCTTTCTTGGCCTTAGACGCAAAGAAAGTATATTTGTTTCTTGCCTCTGACTCACCAGCGAATGCTGCCAGGAGGTTCTTCTCTGTCTCGGTTCCCTTTAAATCCTCTGCTCTACATCTCCATTTGTTCTCTGCCATTGATGTTTCTCCTTCCTATTCTTGTATGTAATATTTTATAGTGTCATAAAAAAGAAGGTTATGAAGAACATAACCCTCTCTTTATTATACTTGTTAATTGTGTGCAATTAAAGTTCATTTTTCCTGTTTCCCAACCTCAATTTTCTGTCTAGTCATGGCAAGGAACTCATCATAATCTCTGATATAGTCGCTCTCATCATAGAGTTCTGATGCAAGTACCATGAGTACTGCATCTGGTGAGAAATCGTACATCTCTCGCCACATGTCATTTGAGATATACAATCCCTCGTAAGGCTTCTCCAAAGGAACCACCTTGGTCTCTGAACCATTATCAAGCTTGATCTTGCAGCTTCCATGAATACATACGAGAATCTGCTCCAACTTCTTGTGCGCGTGTTTGCCTCTTACAACACCAGAAACTGTATCGTACATGTAATAAACCCTTTTTATCTGAAATGGTATATCCTTAAATTCCTCAAGCGCCACAAGCTGACCTCTGTCATCGCCGTGTGGCTGGAACATATACTTAACAACCTGCATCTTCAATCATCCTCCGACTAGTATTTTAGCATGTTTATAGGCTATGCTCAACCGCGATACCACTGCTCTGCCATAAGCATGTTCCATACAAGCTTGGTGTAGCCTGGATTCTCGGCTATATGATTCCAACAATATCTGACAATCTTACCATCCAGTATTCCATCACGAATGAGCTTACTGTTATCAATCATTTCCTGCGCCCACTCTCTTGTCTGACCTTCCTTAAGCCACTTCTCAAGTGGAACAGCAAAGCCCTGTTTAGGCCTCTCCATCATTTCCTGAGGAACATACTTGTACAAGATGTTTCTCAGAACACGCTTGCTGACTCCATCGCTGTATTTATACTGAGTTGGAATTCTCCATGCAAACTCAATGACATCTCTATCCAGCATTGGCACTCTGTTCTCAAGAGACACTGCCATTCCGGCACGGTCAACCTTAACCAGAATGTCGTCAGGATGGTAAAAGAGCATATCGTAGAGCTCCATGTCTGAGACTTTGTCAGAAAGGATACTTTGTAACTGGTTTTTAAGGTCACTACCTGTTACCACCTTTTCAAGTCCAACATGCTTCCTGTCAAAGATTACATCCTTTAACTGGCATATATTCTGCGCCTGGAGTGTTCCTATTATCCTGTGAAGTTTAGGATTGCTGATACTATCAAAAGGAGAAAGAACTGCTGCCCCGGCGTATCTTAACCCCATAGGGATTTTGTTTATCTTATCCCAGAATCCATCGCACTTCCAATAGCCTTCATAGCCACAGAACAGCTCATCACCCGCATCTCCGCTTAGGGAAACTGTAACCTTCTGTCTTGCTATCTTGCTGACAAAGTAAGTTGGAATCATTGAAGCATCGCCAAATGGCTCAGAGAAATAGTATCCCATTTGCGGAATTGCTTCCTGCATCTCTTTTTCCGAGATGATCATCTCTGTGTGATCTGTACCTAAATGGTTAGAGATATCTCTGGCATAATCAGCCTCGTTATATTTAGGATTATCAAATCCAATGGTGAAAGTCTTGATCTTCTGATCTGAAACATCCTGCATAAGAGACACTATCGTAGCACTATCAATTCCTCCAGACAGAAACGCTCCCAGAGGAACATCTGCAATCATCTGATCTGAAATAGAGCTTCTAAGGAGCCTCTCCAGTTCCTTCGTAGCCTCTTCCTCTGAACCTGTAAAAAGATTGTTCTGACCAACCTTAGCAGCATCTACCATGGACCAGTACTGCTCTATCTCTGGCTCAGAATCTGGATTTCGTAATGTCAGGATTGTACCTGGCATCAGCTTATTGATTCCCTGATAAATTGACATTGGTGCAGGAATGTAGCTATGGAGCATGTAATAAGACAATGCATCCATGTTCATCTCATTCCTAAATCCCGGTATTTCCTTGAATAATGCTATATCGGATGCAAAGGCAAAAAAGGATTCTCCGCCCTCTGCCTGTACTCTTCCGTAGTAAAGAGGCTTCTCGCCTACTCTGTCCCTGGATAGCTGCAAGGTCTTTTTTTCTCTGTCATAAACAGCAATTGCAAACATGCCCTTACAGATTTTCAAGGTTTCTTTGATACCATAGCACTCTATTCCCTCGAGGAGCACCTCAGTATCAGATGTACCACGGAAAGAAACGCTAGTGTTGCTAATAGCAGCATCATTTATCAGCTTATTCTTTAGCTCTTTTACATTATAGATCTCGCCATTATAGGATATAACAAGCCTTCCAGAGTGAGATACCATGGGCTGCGCCCCAGACTCACTAAGGTCCAGTATTGATAATCTCCTATGCCCCAGCGTCCATCCAGACTGCTCATCAAGCCAGTGTCCTTGGGCATCAGGTCCTCTGTGGACCATTCGATCTGTCATCTTCTTTATTACTTCAGCTCTATTTATTTTGTTATTGTAGAATCCAGCAATTCCGCACATTTTTTAGTTTTCCAATCAATCTGTGTATTTCTTGACCTATTCTAATCCATTATAAAGTTATTACCTCTCTCCCACAATCCCCCGAAACATGTTAAACTGTGATGAAGGCGCATATAAAGAATTCGCGCCAAGAAGGAAAACAACTATGGACAAGAAAGTTATCGTTGCAAACTATAGATATCACATTACAGGCGGACCGGAAGTGTACATGTTCAAGTTTCTGGATAAGTGCGGAAGCATTGGATATAAGGGAATTCCATTCTCAGTGCGCTACAGCGTAAATGAGCCAACTGAGTATTCCAAATACTTCATCTCCAGCAGGAGCGGTGACAGCGTATACTACGACTCTATCAAGAAGACTCCAAGTGCTATTATCAAGACTCTTCAGGGGGCATTCTATAATCCAGAGACAGTCAGGAACATTAACAAGCTGATTGACGATGAGAATCCTGAGGTTCTATATGCACTTCAGGTTATAAACACTCTTTCACCCAGCATTTTCAAGGCAGCCAAGAAAAGAGGTCTCAAGGTAGTTCACAGAATTTCAGACTTTAACCTTGTGTGCCCTAGAAGTGATCTGCTTCGTGGCACTGATACCTGCAATGAGTGTGTTTGCGGAGATCTCAAGAAGTGCATCGAACACAGATGTTATCACGATTCCAAGGCTGCATCTATGATAAGGGCCTACTCCATGATGTATCACAGATGGAAAAAGCTTTATAAGTACGTGGATTATTTCGTAACTCCCACAGACTTCACCAGATATAAGCTGATCGAGGGAGGTTTCCCAGCTGAGAAGGTTGTGACAATTCCAACCTTTATCGATGCAGATGCTATTACACCTAATTATGAGAATTATGATTATCTCTTATTCCTCGGCAGAACAGTTAAGGAAAAAGGCCTTATCTATGCTGTTGAGGCCATGAAACATCTTGCAGAGTATCCAGACTTAAAACTTAAGATTACTGGCAACTACGAGGATCAGGATCCTGAGGTTAAAGAGTTTATTGAGGCCAACAACCTCTCAGACAGAATTCAGTTCACAGGCTTTGTGAGAGGTGAATCTCTGACAAATCTCATCTCTAACGCTATGTGTGTTCTTTGTCCTGCCATCTGGTATGAGAACATGCCAAACACAGTAATAGAGGCCTTTGCCTATGGCAAACCTGTTATAGCATCTAACTTTGGTTGTTTCCCAGAGCTGATTACAGACGGTACAGATGGATACTTATTTGAACCCAAGAATCCACAGGATTTAGCTTCAAAGGTTAAGCTTCTGTTGGCAGATGAGAGCTATAGAGAACTTGGCAAAAATGCCAGAAGAAAAGTAGAAGAAGTCTTCAATCCAGAGCAGCATTTTGAGAAACTCAAGAAAATATTCGAGCTATAAAAGTTTCAAATCATTATGATGACATAATAATAGCTCCAAGTAGACCATATATTAGTCTACTTGGAGCTTTATCATTCTCATATTCTATTTTCTCTTTGATCAGGCCTCAGCAGAAAAGTCTTCCTTACCTACGCCGCAAAGTGGGCAAACGAAATCAGCTGGAAGATCATCCCATTTTGTTCCTGGAGCAATCCCGTTATCAGGATCACCTGCTGCCTCGTCATAAATGTATCCACATGTGTTACATACATACTTCATAGTCTAATCCTCCTTAAGTTTCATAATATAATCGGTGTTCATATAAGCGCCTAATATGATTATATCAACATTTAGAAGAATTGTTTATTAATATATTGTAAACAATCAGCGTCTCTTCAGATAATCAAAGACGAATCCAAAAATCTTGGGAATTGACCTGACATATACGCTCTTATAAAAAGGCTTTCTGTATCTCTCAGGGATAGTCTTAATAATCTCGCCATAGCCCTTGAAGTCTCTGCTGACGAGCATACTAAGAAATCCTGGAGCAAAATAGGTATCATACCAATTAGAGAAGTCTATCTCATCGCCCCACAGCTCGCTCATTCCATTCAAAAGAGATATGTGATGGCTGAACTTCTCAAGACGGGAATATCTGGAATTGTAGTTCATCTTCTCAATATCTGCATCAACTACCCTGTGAGCATCTGCTACGAAGTCCATGATATAAACAGGGCCTTTTCTAAGGAGAAGGACTTCATCTACAGCATCATCTACAAACTCACTGATCTTCTTGGCCTGAGCAAAATACTCTCTGCCTTCCTCAGTCAGGAAGTAGTTCCTAAGGAACATTCCCAGAAGTCCAAGTGGCTTACACTGCTCATAGTCCTTAATAGAATACTCGCTGTTAAGCTGAGAAAGATCATGAGGAAGAATGTCATAAGCATGATCCTCAAAGTTCATCCTGAGCTCAATCCTGCTAAAGCAGGCCACATACTGAGGATGTTCATCCATGAATTTGGTCTCAACTTCAATCTTGTTCTCGTTTATCCAATAGTCATCGCCAGAAAGATTCGTGATATATCTTCCCCTGCACATAGTACGGGCTTTGTAGATATTCGCTGGGATTCCCTCATTCTTTTCATTGAAATTAACTCGAATAATATCAGGATACTTCTCCTGATACTCCTTGATAATCTCCCTTGTACCATCCTGTGAACAGTCATCAGATATGATGAGCTCATAGTTGTAGTGCGTCTTCTGCGCAAGAACGCTCTCGATGGCCTGTCTGATATATTTTTCATGATAATAGGTGAGCATGTATACGCTCACATCAATCTGTTTCTCTGACATAATTTCTCTCTATTTCTTCCTGGTATCAACTACCTTATTTCACTCTGCCGTCACTGGCTTACTCCGTACGCTTCACCGTACTGCTCTATCCATTCATCTCTTGGAATCGCCCAAACCTTCTCTTTTCCATAGAAGATTCTGGCCATATAGTTATCCACATTGTCTGGATCGCTGACAATTGGCATCTGCATAAGTGGGCCCTGCTCGTTATTGATCTCAGGTACAACTGCCTCAGTTCCTTCGCCGTTTAGAATGCGCCTCTGGAGCTGAATCTGTTCCTTATAATCATCCGCCTGTCCTGACAGATAATACTCCATGCACACATAGTCTGTGTACTTCTTAACTCCATGCCTTGACGTAAAAGCGATAACCAGGATCAAACAAGCAAATCCTGTCCACGACAATATACTCATAACCACATGATTATCATGAGCACCCTCAGAATTTTCCTTGCTGGTGACTAGCTTCCTTCGCAAGCTGATCTCCGCAACCAGCATTCCCCAGCCTATCAGATATATCTCCACACCTATAGCACAGGCAAAGAATGTCCAGAAGTTGAAGTTCACATATCCACTGGATACTATTCCTCCCGCATATACTCTTGGCGCATAAACGCTGGCATTTAAGCAGAACATAACAACCACGAACAGAATAGGATGGGAAAAGACCTTCTTGATAGCCTCATAATCCCTGTCTGCCACATAGTTATGTGAAACTGCAAGGCTCTTATCTGAAACCAGCTTAAACATAGATACAGTAAGAGGAATGATGAGCAGTAACGCGATAAGTATAAATCCCTTCTCGCCAATAAATACTGTAATTGCCTCTTTTACTGACAGGGTAAAAGAACTGACTATTGTATCAAGAATTCCATTAGCAGGATCAGCACCGTCCTTAATATCAGATGCTGCTCTTACTGCATTTCCAGGTGCGATCATACTGACCACAAGGCCTGCCACAAGTGCAGCAAATGGAATCAGCAGTAATATATTTCTCTTATCTCTTTTGCCACCGATGACAAAATCCGCAAGCCACAACAGAAACAGTGCCATTGGAAGAAGAAGTGCTGCTGGATATGTAGCGCCTCCCATAAGCGCACTTACTATGAACAGGAGCGCAAGGTCTTTGGCCTTATGATCCATCAGAAATCTATCGCCCCAGATGATTCCGAGGATAGCCATCAGCATTGGCATCACGTAGTGAACACATCCAACCCACCAAAAAAACGCTGATTTCTGAGATGGAACAAGCTGAATCTCGAATAGTAGATAAATAAGTCCTATCTGAAGCCAGTAGTTTCCAGCAAACTTCCACCTTACTTTTAGGAAGTGATGGGAAAGTAGCAAAAAACCAACAAAATGCATTAAAAGGAAAATATACGGAACAATCACATAAGCTCTATCCGAGAATACCTCTGGATGCAAGCAGAATACAAAGCAGTCAAACCATGTTCCCTGCCAACTCTTCCACGTTGACAGAACTGTTCCAAAAGCTGCTTTAATAGCGGCAAATACAGACCCTGTTGCCAAGAATGCCTGATGACCAGCTGCGCCATAGTTGTAGTCATCACCTGCTGCCGCATCATATCCCGAGATAATAAATATCGGAATTAGGGACAAAGCCAGCATCGCTCCAAGTACGATACATATTAAGTTTTGATGCTTTCTGATAAATTTCAGCAATTCCTATACCCCATCCAAATAGTTATTTACCACAATGCGTTTCTCGCATTTACATAATCATCCATACTCTCAAAGCTATAGATGTATGCGCTATCGTTTCCATAAACCAGATGATCTGACATTCCAAAGATCATAGCTGAGCCCTGATTTCCAAGGTCATAATCCCTGGCACTTACAATTACAAAGAACTTACCCTCCGGAAGTTCCTCTGTATGTCTTACTTCCTGAAGCCATGGATACTCTGATCCCAGATCGTCAATATGATCAACATCCATTATAGTGCGCATTTCTATTCGTCCATTTGTAAGAGCCATTATAACATTGCTAGACCAGAACATTCCAAATCCCTGCTCGTAATCTGAATTCTTGAGCCATTCAATCGCATCTACAATGGCATAGTCCTGGTACTGATCCTGTGGATTAGGATCTGCATAGACAGAAACGCTTGCAAGAGCTATAGCTGCGGCTATCAGGCCACATACCACATTTCTGTAGTTGCCGATATATGCGGCTACTGACTTGTGGGTTCTGTTATCATCTGCACTAAATACCCCAAGTCCCAATATCACTAGGAAATAAGGAATAACAGGAAGCCAGTAATATGAATAATACTTATTACTGCATGACAATACTACAGTCGTAATGAGTGTCAGCACTCCTGCATAAACAAGAAAGAGCTGAACAATTGGCTGGAATCTCCAGAACTTCTTATACACATAGATAATGCTAACTACAATTCCAACTATCAAAAGGAAATTCAGGCAGTTAATAAGTCCCTGCCAGCTCACAAATCCAACCTCTGCGTGCCATCCAAAGAGAGTCAGTGAATCAGAGAGTGTATCCAGTATTCTTGAAAAAGAGAAATCTCTCCAGGTCTCTCTGAATTGATCTTGAAAATGATATTTATTACAGAGTACCTTTCTGTTTATTCCAAGTCCGATGCAGGAAAAGGCAAAAGGTATAAGCGCATAAATAAAGGCAGCTTTTGCAGATGTGCCAAATTCTTTTGCCCCATTCCATCCTGCAAATTTGGCAAAATGAGCAAAAAGAACAACAACCAGACTGGTCGCAAACAGCGGCGCATAGCAGATCATCAATAGTCTTACTCCGCCAAGGCCTGCCACAAAAGAAATCAACGCAAGAAGAATTCCGTAAATACCTAGAACAACTATATTATTACCACCAGTGCAATCACTAGCACTATCTCCATTTTTAGCAGAAGCAGCTTTTCCTCCCTGAACTGCTCTAAAGAAAAGCCCCATGGAAACAAACGCAATGATAAAGTAAGTTACGTAGCTCTGGCCAAAGGTTACAATTCTCACATACCACTGTCCAAATGGCCATGTAAGGATACTTGCTGCAAGAAGTCCCTCTTTTTCAAGTCCAAGTGCTCTTGTCATAAACAAAAATGATGCAACTATGAGGATCAAGAAAACCACAGCCGCTGCAAGTCTTACCATCAGCCAATTATCAGGCCAGATATGAAAAAGAAGTTTATACAGAAGCTGTGTATGAACCACATGAAGTTCAGTTGAATAGAACCAGTTCTTACTAAGGATTCCGCCCTCCTGTGACAAGAGCTTACCCAGGATCATGTCGGATGCTATATCGCTGTTTTCCATGTAGAAATCTTTTTTCCATATGAGAAACAGGGTAAAAAGAGCTCCCAAGACCATGAAGGCCCACATAAAAATATTTAACTTTTTATCTCTGTCGTTTCTGTTATCAACTACCTTCACTTCAGACATCTGCATTCTCTCCCGCAAAACTTTTTTTCTCATACCTTACAAGTATCACCAGAAGCACTACCCCAAGTATCAGCATCACAAATCCCGGCAAGAGCCCCGGTGTGTGGTATCTAAGCTCAATCACGTGATCACCGGCTGGCATTTCGATTCCCATGAACATTGTGTTGACCTTGATAATATCGCTCTTTTGACCATCCACATAAGCTGTCCAGCCCTTGGTGTAAGGAAGTGTAAGACACATGATGCCTGTATCTTCAAGTGTGATATTGCCTGTAATCTTATTGGTTGTATAAGAAATAGGATTCTTATTAAGCTCTATATCAGTGAGCATGTTGCTGCGAAGTTCGCCGAGCTGCTTCTGATAATTCTCCATCGGCTGACAATATACGCCAAGGTCTTCAAAGGTATAGGTTCCTGCCTCAGTAAAGGTAACCACGATCTCATCCCTTGCTCCCTGCGCATATCCCATGTTGAGGAAATAGTCGTGCCAGTCACTATAGAACTGGTTATCCTCTGTCTTATACCAGATGTCCTTGTGTGTAACTTCATTTCCCTCAGCAAAAGCCCTGACATTCATGATTGGATAGTTAGTATCTGAGTCTGATACATACAAATTATCAAGCCACAGATATGTCTCGCAGTTCTCTGCACCCTTGAATTTGATATGTACTGAGGAACCGCCTTCTGAAACGATCCATTTGCCATCACTTGCCTCAACTGCTCCCTCGTAGCTTATTTCTACAGGGCAGTTTATAAGTGAATACTCAGGCTCAGCCATCTGAAGATTACTATCTCCATCCTCGACAACAGCTCCATACAAAAGAGCTTCCTGCCTGTTCATAGTCGGAATCGACTCGTATTCAGACCTTGGAATAATTGAATAATAAGTATATCCAAGAGAAAGCGGTGCCTGATTCTCAAATATCGCAAAGTTATATCTATCGTGAATATGTGCATAACCAAAAGGCACATATCTCCACTCTTCCTCTGTATTAAAGCGAAGTGAATAATATCTTACTCCGGCAAGAGAATTAAGTATAGTTCTGTCATCAAGCGCAAAATATGCAAAGTTCTGCTGATCATTATTACCCATTTCCTTGAAATAGTCTGATACAACTCCATTTGCAAGGGACCAGTAGAACTGTGTTGAAGAGATACCCTCAATAAGAGATGCATTCCAGATCATGTCTCTTCCTGTGTATCTGTAGAAGCTGTAAGGATCTGTCCCTGTTGCCTCTGCTGCCTCCATGACAGACTGAACCTCTGTACTCTCAAGGAGAATATGCATGTCATCAGGTGTAACATCTGAATAATACTCAACGATCATATTTCCCTGGCTTGGATCGTAGCCATAATATCCGTTGAAAACTATTGCTACCAGAGTTGCTGCAAGGAGCGCAACCTCTGCAACTTTCTTAACTCCAACTATCTTGATAAAACTTGCTATAATGCACAGCACAAGTCCGGCGCCGGCAATTATCAGTTCAGTTCTTGCATTAGCGTACCCGAGATTGTGAGTTGTACGGCATATGAGTATAAACATAACACTCATGATCACCATTCCAACTATCTCTTTTACCTTCATGTTAAAGAGATCATCCCACAAATCTACCAGCATAAATGACCCCGCCAGGGCAAATGCAAAGGTCCATCTGTTGATAGTATAGGCAAATCCTGTAAGTGCATAGCCTGCTGCCGGAATACACACAAAGAGTACCAACAGTGCCATAACAACAAAAAGCTGCCATCTTGAGCTTCTCTTTTCCTTATCAGCACCCTCTTTTCCCTTAGAAAAGAGCATAAGCACAGCCTCAACTATTAAGAGAATAAAGGGCAGAAGTATGACTCCATGGTGGCCAATCTGGGTATCATATAGCCCGTGATACACAAAGCTAAAGAAGTTGCGGATCAGCTCGTAGTAATAGTCCTTGGTATAAAAAAGCGGAACTCTTATTCCTGTACTGACTCTGGGATTGGCAGGAAAGGCCATAATAACAGGAAGAAGCGTTATCATCGCCATCATGCTTCCTATAATTCCTGAAATCATGAATTTAACAATTAGCTGTCCCCATTTAGCAAGATCCCTGCCGTGTATAAAGATAGCTCTAACTATCACATACACTATAGTTAGGAGAACCATCATGTAGAAGAAAAAGAAATTGTTACTTCCTGCAAGGAAAATAGAAAATGCAAAGAAACCGCTTCTTTTTTCCCTAAGGATCTTCTCAGCTCCCAGAATAACAAGCGGGAAGTAAATAAGCGGGTTTGCAAAAAACGGATGCCAGATTCCAAGGAACAAAAAGAATGTACAAAATGCGTAGGTAAACATTCCCGCCATTACACCAATCCTGGAAGCCTTGGGCCTTAAATAGAAAACAAGAAGTGAAAAAGTGATTCCTGCAAGATATGGCCTTAGCATCATTACTACCTGGAAATAAATGTAGATGTACTGATTCTTGACGAAAATTGCCGGGAGATTTAATAAATCTCCAATTGCGTAGTACTGAAGCGTAGGATATATGTCTGTTCCATATCCCATACCAAGAGAAAAAGTCTGTATGTCCAAAGAATGCTCTGTAAATATTCTATACAGAACTCCCCTCATCCACTTGGAGTAAAAAGCCAGCGCCTTAAGGTGCTGCCTGAAAGCATCAGCCATGTTCACAAAAGTTGCATTTGCTTCAAAGAATGCATGGAACACAGCAAATACCATGGCTGCAAAAATAGCGGTATATATCAGATAAAAACAAGCAAAACTTTTCTTTTTCACTAGAACTCCCCTAACCAAAAATATATTGGCTCTCACAAATAGGAATTACCTACTTGTTTCAGAATCGTATTATTTATTATTTGAAATCATTGATCGTATCAATTACATATTGAATCTGCTCATCAGTCATTCCGTAGAACATAGGAATACTAAGTTCTGTTGTGCTGATTTCTTCAGCAATAGGGAAATCTCCCTCTTTATAGCCAAGATCCTTGTAGCATTCCTGAAGGTGCATAGGAATCGGATAGTGTTTGTTAGTTGTGATTCCGCGGTAATTCAGGAACTTCTCAAGCTCATCCCTTCTCTTGCAGCGGATTCCAAAGATATGCCACACCGGAACTGCATAGTCAGGTACAAAAGGCAATATAACCTCAGGATTTGTAATGCCCTTCAGATACTTATCTGCAATACTGCGTCTGTTTACATTAACCTTATCAAGATGAGGAAGCTTGGCAGATAAAAAAGCTGCCTGCATCTCATCAAGTCTTGAGTTGTTGCCTTTATAGATGTGATGATACTTATAATCAGAGCCGTAATTGCCAAGAGCTCTGATCTTGGCAGCAAGATCTTTATCATTTGTGACTGTTGCACCGGCATCACCAAGAGCACCAAGATTCTTGCCCGGATAGAAACTAAAGCCTGCGGCATTACCAAAAGAGCCTATAACCCTGCCCTTGTATGTAGCCCCATGAGCCTGAGCACAGTCTTCGACCACATACAGGTCATGCTTTCCGGCAATTTCCATAATAGGATCCATATCGCAAGCCTGTCCATAAAGATGTACAGGCATAATAGCTACAGTTTTGTCTGTTATCTTTTCCTCAATACGCGCAGGATCAATGTTAAAAGTCCTGATGTCCGGCTCAACAAAAACAGGAGTTGCTCCAACGTAAGTTACTGCAAGAGCTGTAGCAATATATGTATTAGATGGGACAATTACTTCATCCCCCTCCTTTACTCCCAGGGCTTTAAGTGCCAGCATCAGGGCGTCGAGGCCGTTTCCAACTCCAACACAGTACTTGCTCTTACAATATTCAGCAAATGAAGCTTCAAATTTTTCGTCTTCTTTGCCCTCAATATACCAGCTGTTCTCGTATACTCTTTCAAAAGCTACTCGAAGATCACCATCAAGCTCTTTTTCCAAAGGTTTAAAACTTACAAAAGGAACTTTCATTGTGTTATCTAAACTCATATTTTTATCTTCTTTCTGTACCCAATAACTTCAAAATCTATATTGCAATAATCATATTTCCAACTATCACATAACACCACTCAGTATCTGAATATCATTATACTCAAACATTCATTTTACCAAGCGCCTCGATTATCTCATCAACGCTCTGTGGAATTACCATGCTCTTATCCGACTTAAGCGTCTCTCTACATCCGCCTGTGTCGTATGTAATTACAGGTGTTCCGCAGGCCTCAGCCTCCATATTGACAGTGGGGAAGGTATCCTCGTAGGTTGGATTAACAAACACATCTGCTGCCGAATAAATCTCTACGATTTCCGATACACTGTTAGTCCTCGGAATTCCCAATATATCTGAACCCTTTTTTCTAAGGTCTTCCATCTGCGCTTCGCTAAGTCCCACAAGCACAATCTTGAATTTGGATCTGTTACCTTTTTCCGTTCCATGTGCACTATTCTGTTCTGATGCCAAGTCTGTACTTTCGCTTTCATCAATACTTCTCAGCTTCTTGTCCAGCTCTATAAAATCATCCAACCCTTTTCTCTCATTCCAGAAACTGGCAACTCCCAGGATCATCTTTTTATCCTCTATTCCATGATTCCTTTTAAAAGAGTTATCCACAGGCCTGAAAACTTCAGTATTTATCGTGTTGTACTTCACTTCTACAGGGTACTCTGACATATAGCTTTGCTTCACCATATCTTTAAGCCATTCGGATGGAGTGATCAGAGTCATATCAGAAACTCCGGTAAAAGCTGCTTTTTTACGCCTAAAGTTTCCTACGCTGTTATCCCTTATAGCCGCAGGGTATGTTGCACGCTGTGGGCAGTCATGGCACCCTTCTTTCCATTTATCACACTTAACATAAGCAAAGTGTGCACAGTGCCCGGTAAAAGACCAGCAGTCATGCAGTGTCCACTTGACCTTCATCTGTGGCCTTGATTTGATCCAGTCAAACAACATCTCATAGTTGATATAGTAGCCGTGGATATTGTGCATCCACAAAACGTCCGGATCATACTCACTTGCCCATTTCAGGAACTTCCTGGTGGACATCCTGGAATAAAGCCCGTGTTTATCTGTGATCCTTGAAAGAATTCCATGACAATAGACGTCCATATCGTTTCCGATACGCACGCCCATATTTCCGTACAAAGCAGCTCTTTTGCCATCTGATGACGTTGCCGCCTGCTTCATGATCCTGCCAAATGCTACCTTAACCTCGTAGCCCTTCTGTTCGTATTCCCTGGCTATGTTCATGACTATTTTGCCTGTTGAGCCAAAGCCCAGAACAGAATTTACTATCAGTAATTTGCTCACGCCTGTTTCCCAATCTGTGAATCAAATCAGTTTTTGTGTTTCTCAGCCTCAAGATACTCTCTCTTCATCTTGTTATGAATATCGTGAAGTTTCTCATTAGCCTGTGTTCTGTCGATGATTGCCTTAACCAGGCAGTCAAGCTCGCTTCCGTCTGTATAATCAGCAGGAGCAAAAAATCTGATCCTGTCTTCCTGCATCATCTTGTAAACCTTGGTCTTATCACCTGTCTCTGAGTTATAAACTCCGATAGAATGACCGCCATAAGCATTTACAAGTCTCATGCATGGCACATCCGTATCACTGTCGCCAATGTAGATCATATTTCTAAATGGAATTCTTACTTCCTCAAGAGGAATGTAATCGTTGACCATTGGATCATTTGGATTTAAGACCCCCTTCTCAATTCTAAAGAGGAACTGAGTCTTGTTGGTGTAGTTGACAACCTGAGCCGGCCACTTAACCTCGCCCCTGTTATCATAATAAAAGCTGTTTGCGTAGATCTGCTCAAACACGCCCTTCTTGGCAATTGAGGTTCCCTCGATCATCTCCTTAAGGCCTGAAGAAATGATGTAATGCTCAACAATTACACCGTTATCTGCGCCGTACTGACGAATTCTGTCAAACCACTCCTCAACACCCTTAAAGAGCTCAACCTTAGAACCATAGTCCATAAGTGCCTGCTTGTTGAATACAAATTTTCCCCTTGCTTCATCAAGCATCTTGTACATGTAAGCAAGATTCTGGTCCATCTCATTTGCAAAAGCAACGCTGTTGGAATCCTTCCAGAATTCATCAACATCATAGCCTACAGACTGTATGTACCCCTGAGCCTGCATATCATTAGGCGAAAGAGTTTTATCAAAATCGTAGCAGATAGCCACAACCGGCTTATCTTCCTTTGTTTTCCTTGTGAACATAATACACTCCTTTTCTGATTCCCCTTAACTATTATGTTCCCCCTGTATCTCAACCACTAATACAGAGTGTTACTCGACAATCTCCCTGTATGTCTCAGGCTTATTCCCATCAAAAATTTCATTTGCCCACATAACAGTTACGAGGTTTTCTGTATCTGAGAGGTTTATAATATTGTGAGTATATCCGGGAAGCATCTGAACCGCCTGAAGCTTGTCACCCGATACCTCGAAGTTTATAACCGGATACTCTTTGCCCGTCTCAGGATCTATTCCAAGCTTCCTCTCCTGTATAAGAGCTCTTCCCGATACTACAATGAATATCTCCCATTTGGAGTTGTGCCAATGCTGGCCCTTGATCACACCGGGTTTTGATACATTTATGCTGATCTGTCCACAGTTAAGTGACTTGTAAATCTCGGTAAAAGAGCCTCTGTCATCCTCATGTGTAGGAATATCAAAGATCATCTTCTCTTTTGGCAGATATGAAAGGTATGTTGAATACAATTTCTTGGCAAAAGAGCCGTCTGGAATCTCAGGTACAATAAGAGTTTTGGGAACTTCCTCAAAAGTATGAAGAAGATTAACTATCTCTCCAAGAGTAGCCCTGTGATAAACCGGAACGCAGCAATATCTTTTACCATCGCCGTAATCACTTGTCTCTTCGCTTGCGTTTAATAATACATCTGTCATGTAATGCTCTTTGTTCTCAAGTGCATCAAGCATCTCTTCTACAAGATCGTCGATATATACAAGTTCCAATTCTGTACTCGGGTCATTAACCTGAATAGGAAGGCCATTTGCTATGTTGTTACAAAATGTAGCTACAGCAGAGTTGTAATTAGGTCTGCACCACTTTCCAAAAAGGTTAGGGAAACGGTATACAAGCACCTTTGCCCCTGTCTCTTCACCATATTTGAAAAACAGTTCCTCACCCGCAAGCTTGGATTTACCATATTCAGAACCTGCAAATCTTCCTGTAAGTGAAGCCTGAATTGATGATGAGAGCATAACAGGTGCTGTGTTTTTGCATTCCTTTAATGTATTAAGAAGTACACTTGAAAATCCAAAGTTTCCGTCCATGTACTCTTTAGGATCCTTAGGTCTGTTGACACCTGCAAGATGGAAAACAAAATCTGCATTTCTGCAGTAGTCCTGTAACAGATCAGGATCAGTATCTATGTCATATTCGTATATCTCATCTATTGTCAGATCTGGCCTGGTACGGTTCTTGCCATCTCTGACATTTTTGAGATTCTCAACCAGGTTTCGTCCAACGAATCCCTTAGCTCCTGTTACTAAGATTTTCATTCTGAACTCCTTGTATCATTATTATCTTTTCTCGAATCAAATTCTCACGACATCCGCTACTAGTGCGGTTTCCGTAATCAACTTCAAGATATCATCAATTCTTACATTACTCATTCAAATTCAATGTCTATCTGTCATCATATTGAGAAGTCTTTCGAGTTCCACAAAATGCTGCTCTTCCATGAAATTCTCTCTGAAATACTTGCGAGCCTTTTCGCCGCAATCAGAGTACTTTTCTTTATAATCTGCAAAGTCCAGAAGCGCCTGTCCATAAGCCTTGTCATCTCCTGCTGCAACGCACTTGCCACACTCTGCCTCTTTTATGATGTCCATGGCTGCGCCATTAGCCGCCGCCAGAATTGTCTTACCTGCTGCCATGTAGGTCTGAAGCTTACCTGGAAGTGTATCTCCGATGTGAGTTGAACCATCCAGTGTCAGAACACAGGCATCAGCCTTGTTGTAATAAGCTACTGCTTCTTTAAATGGCTTAGGTCCATAGAAGGTAACGATATCGCCTATTCCAAGGTCCTGTGCCAGCTTCTGAATATTCTCAAATTCTGAGCCGCCACCTACCATATGAAGACGTACATCTGTCCGTCCCTTGAACACGGTCATGGCTTTCATCAGGCAGTCCAGATTTTGAGCTTTTCCTATGTTACCAATAAAGAGAAAGTCTGTATGATTTATTCCGTCATTTCCAACTAAATCATCTGCATTATCATTAGATTCAGAACTAGTATTAGTCACATTCTGATTACTAATCTTACTCGTATCAAGCTCCAACAGCCCCACATCTGCATACTGGGGCAGATAGCTCATCTTGTCCCTTTTTATTCCATTCTTTTCCTCCATGTACTGGAAGAATGGCTTGGAAGAAACTGCGATGTGATCGCACTGTCTGTATATTCTCTTGGTCCACCAATGAATGAGCTTGTAAGGAAGTGTTCCTTCCTTGATACTCATAGCTTTGACACACTCAGGCCAAATATCCATACAATACAGGAAAAGAGGCTTTTTGTACCTCTTTTTAAGGGCGATCGCCGGAACTGCCATAGTCACCGGAGATACCTCCCACACATATATCACATCAAAGTCTGCATCATCTATATCACTAGATCCATTACTTCTAGTCTCAACATAACTACTATTGTCTATATCTGACTGGTTCGATGTATTGCCAATTCTTTTTTCTTGGTTTTCAGAATTCCCCCATACCTCTGTATGCTTCCAGTCCTGAGTCTTAGCTCTCATCCAGCCTGCTACAACAAATGACAGATAGCTAAGGCTCCTCCAGATTGGTCCATGGTGCCTTGCAATTGTCTGAACCCTGTAAACATCAGCACCCTTGTAGTTCTGGTGCCTGTTCTGCCCATGTCTGTACTCAGGCGGAATCTCAGTAGTGGTGTAATCCGGAAGTCCAGTTAGAACTGTTACCCTATGACCTCGCTTAACCAATTTCTCAACTATATCATTGATTGCATATATATCCGGCCAGAAGCACTCTGTAACCACAAGGATACGCAGCGATCTATTTCCATCATTATTCACTTTATCTATCCCAACTGCGCTTGTATCCGTCATCGTCTCTTGTTATATCCACATAGTTAGCCGCAAATTACTCATTTTCCTCTTGCGGCTAATCGAATTTCACTACTACTCACTCTTTCTTTAGCCGCAATCACCTTTTATAACTACTTGCGGCTAATCGAGCTCCACTGCTACTCACTCTTTCTTTAGCCGCAATCACCTTTTATAACTACTTGCGGCTAATCGAGCTCGACGCTACTCGTTTTTCCCTTAGCCGCAATCGCCTTTTATAACTACTTGTGGCTAATCGAATCCCACTTCGCTTGTCGTCTTTATTTACCCATTGCAGCAAGCTCTTCCTGAACGTAAGTTGTAGAAAGGAGCTTTTTAACTGTGCCCTCAACATCAAGTCTTGTAGTATTGTGGCTGGTATAAGCCTCCTTGGCTGCTGTCTGAACTTCTCCCTCTACATAGAACTTGTCATAGTTAAGATCTCTTGCATCAGCAACTACTCTGTAGTAATTGCCCATATCCTCTGAGCGGAGTCTCTCTTCCTTGGTAAGAAGTGTCTCATAAAGCTTCTCGCCATGTCTTGAACCGATTATCTTGGTATCAGTCTCGCCAAAGAGCTGCTGAACAGCTGTAGCAAGATCTCCGATTGTAGAAGCATCAGCCTTCTGAACAAAAAGATCTCCAGGATTACCATGAGTAAATGCGAACATAACAAGATCAACAGCCTCATCAAGGTTCATCATAAATCTTGTCATGTTAGGGTCAGTAATAGTAATAGGGTGTCCGTTCTTTATCTGGTTAATAAAGAGCGGAATTACAGAGCCTCTTGAGCACATAACATTTCCGTATCTTGTGCAGTTGAGGATTGTTCCTCTTTCAGCCGCCATTCTGGCATTAGCATATACGATGTGCTCCATCATAGCCTTGGAAATACCCATTGAATTAATAGGATAAGCAGCCTTATCTGTTGAAAGACATATAACATGCTTAACACCATTCTCAACAGCTGCATGGATCAAATTGTCTGTACCCTCAATATTGGTACGTACAGCTTCCATAGGGAAGAATTCGCAGCTTGGAACCTCCTTAAGAGCTGCTGCGTGGAAGATATAGTCAACTCCAGGCATACAATCTCTGAGACTCTGAATATTTCTAACATCACCGATAAAGAACTTAACCTTGCTATAATGCTCAGGATGAAAAGCCTGAAGCTCATGTCTCATATCGTCCTGCTTCTTCTCATCTCTTGAAAAGATTCTAATCTCCTTGAGGTCACTGTCAAGGAAGTGGTCAAGTACGCAGTGTCCAAAACTTCCTGTTCCACCTGTAATTAGAAGTGTTTTATCCTTAAATTCGCTCATTTTTTTATCTCCTATCTGCAAATTCAACTACTAATTTATTTACATATATCTTTTCTTACTAAATAATATCTGACTTGATTATTTACTCACTCATTATCAACTTAATCAAGCATTTTCTTACTCTATTATTTGTTAATTATGCTTCTCTTCAACACTTTCTTCTAAAGTTGCCGAATCATGCATCTCCTCAGTTCTTTCCTCCAAAACTGCCGCGTCATGCATCTCCTCAGCCCTTTCCTCGGAAAAGCCTTCGGTACTCTCTTTCTGAACCAGTATCTTGACAGTTTCAAAGAGAATCTGTAAATCCAGAAGAAGTGAATAATTTGTAATATAGTACAGGTCCATCTTAAGTTTATTAAGAGGGCTTGTGTTGTATTTACCAAAAACCTGCGCAGGACCTGTAAGTCCGCCCTTAACTTTAAGTCTGTAACTAAACTCAGGAATCTCCTCGCAGTATTTGTGCACATGCTCAAGTCGCTCCGGCCTTGGGCCAACTATCGACATATCGCCCTTTAATATATTGATAAGCTGTGGAAGCTCGTCTATTCTGGTAGCCCTGATAAAGTTACCAACCTTGGTAATTCGTGGATCCTTTTCTCCGGCGGGATGTGGTCTTCCATCCTTTTCAGCGTCAACTATCATCGATCTGAACTTGAGAATACTAAATTCCCTACCGCCAAGTGTAGCTCTTTCCTGCCTGAAAAATACAGGACCGCCATCTTCAAGCTTAATAGCAAGCGCTGTCACTAAGAGTATCGGGCTTGTAATTATTATTCCAATCAGGGAAAAGACAATATCACAAACTCTTTTTACAAAAGACTGTGCAAAAGTCAGGCCTGAATTTCTGCAAAGGTAAAGCGGTGTATCAAAGAGGTTTATCTCTTCTGAATTCTTGCCGATAATGTCTGAAATCTTAGGAGTAAAATAAACTCTCTTATTTCTGTTAAAGCATTCCTTGAGGATATCGTTCTTGATCTCCGATGGAATGTCATTGATGAGAACTGCATCATAGTCTTCCATCTTGTCAAAAATCTTATCAAGTCCCTCATTGATATTGATAATGTCCTTGATGTGGAACTTATCAGGTCTGTCATTCATAAAGTGAAGCTTCTCATAAGAGGCTTCCTGATATACTTCCAGAATCTGATGTGCCTTGAAAAAGTGCCTGTACAGGTCAACCAGAGGTATTACCAATAAACACAGCAGTATCGACTGAACAAGCGCCAATAGTACATATCTCCACAAGAAATCCGGGAAGAATCTGAACTGTCCGGTAATAGCACAGGACACCAGAACTTCAACTGCGTCAACGCTAAACACTGTCAGCACCTGACTTGCAAGGAGATTAGCCTTTCTGTCAACACCAATCCTGAAGGCCTTGAGTGCCTTGCCAATTATGTGATACAAAAGGAAATAGATGCCAAAGGACATGAGCAGGTTACCCTTACCCATAAGGCTTCCTGTCTGGTTGTTATACCTTACAAATCCTATCCACACCCAGATGAACATCCCGGTAGCAATAAGCGATAAGACGACCATGCAAACCCATCTGTAGACATATTTATTTTTTAAATGAATCTGCCCCATGAATCCCCCTGTCTGTTCATATCCAGATTTTTTATCATACTAATCATCAGCTAATCAGCTCTTTCTCCAGACCATTTTGTTGACAACTCCGGTAAAGCTCTGGATTATCTTAACAACCTTGTCTGAAACATTTTCATCAACATAATCAGGAACTGGAATACCATAATCCCCGTTCTCGTTCATTGATACAGCTGTATCAACCGCCTGAAGAAGGCTCTCCTCAGTGATACCTGCCAGAATGAAGTTACCCTTATCCATAGCTTCAGGTCTCTCCGTACTGGTCCTGATACAAACTGCAGGGAATGGATTTCCCACACTCAAAAAGAAACTGCTCTCTTCAGGAAGTGTTCCTGAGTCAGAAACAACTGCATAAGCATTCATCTGAAGGCAGTTATAATCATGGAATCCAAGCGGCTCATGCCTTATAACCCTCTTATCAAGCTCAAACTCAGAAGCTTCAATTCTCTTCCTGCTCCTTGGGTGGCATGAATAGAGGATTGGCATATCATATTTTTCCGCCATCTTATTAATTGCTGTGAAAAGAGATGTGAAATTCTCTTCAGTATCGATGTTCTCCTCTCTATGAGCTGAGAGAAGGATATATTTATGAGGCTCGATATTAACGCCTGTCTCTTTGCTAAGTCTTGCGTGAACGTCACTAGCCTTGATCTTATCAAGATTATCATGAAGAACTTCTGCCATAGGTGATCCTGTAACAAAGGTTCTCTCCTTGGGAAGTCCGCAATCTGCAAGGTATCTTCTGGCATGCTCAGAATATGCCATGTTGACATCAGAGATAATATCTACGATCCTGCGGTTAGTCTCTTCAGGAAGACACTCGTCCTTGCAGCGATTGCCTGCCTCCATATGGAAAATAGGTATATGAAGACGCTTAGCTCCTATAACTGACAAACAACTGTTGGTATCACCAAGAACAAGCACTGCATCAGGCCTACACTCTACCATCAGCTTATAACTCTTGTCTATGATATTGCCCATTGTTGCACCGAGGTCATCGCCTACAGCATCAAGGTAAACCTCAGGCTCATCAAGCTCTAAATCTCTAAAGAAAATTCCATTTAAGTTATAATCATAGTTCTGTCCTGTATGTGCCAGAACAACGTCAAAATACTTCCTGCACTTCTTGATAACTGCCGCAAGCCTGATTATCTCAGGTCTTGTTCCCACTATAATCAATAATTTCAATTTGCCATTATTCTTAAACCCTACAAAATTAGACATATTATCTCCCATTTCAAAAAAACGCCTATTGTAAACTATATCTAAATATTTTTGCTAAAGGACATATTTTTACGAATCATTCGCACACGGAAGATGATTTTCAAATCGAAAGATCAGAAAAATGTCGATTGTCTCGAATAACATGAGATGAGACATTTTTCTGAGATAGAGATTATGAAAATCACGACACGGAGAAGTGAGTAAAAATATGTTTTAGCATAATTATTTACGATACCAGTTCACGATCTTCTTGACTGCTGCGATAGAAGATTCGACATCCTCATCTGTAAGCATTGGATAAAGAGGAATACTCATGATTCCCTTGTAAATCTTCTCAGCGTTAGGACAAAGTCCCTTTGTGTAGCCCATGTTCTGATAGAACGGGAACCAGTAAACAGGCACATAGTGAACCTGGCACTGAACATTCTCCGCACTCATGGCGTCAAAGAACTCGCGTCTTGTACATGTGAGCTTATCAAGATCAAGCTGAATGATATAAAGATGTCTTGTTGTATCAGATTCAGGAATCTCTTTCTGAACGATGATCTCAGGTACATCCTTGAAGGCTTCATTATATTTGTTAACAATCTCTTTTCTTCTGTTTGAGAACTGCTCAAGCTTATTAAGCTGGCTTGAGAGAAGAGCAGCCTGGAAGTCTGTCATTCTATAGTTATATCCAAGTGTCTGCATCTCGTAGTACCAGATTCCCTCAGGATTCTTCTCAACGAAATCATCAGGGTTACGGACAATACCGTGCTGTGACGCAAGACGGAGCTTTTTGTAAAGCTCAGGATCATTAGTAGTAATAGCGCCGCCCTCACCGGAAGTAATAGTCTTAACAGGGTGGAAGCTAAAGCATGTCATATCAGCGATAGAACCTTCAGGCTGACCCTTGTATCTGGTTCCGATAGCATGTGCTGCATCGCAGATATATACGAGATTATGCTTCTTGCAGATCTCGCGGATCCTGTCGTGCTCAACAGCCTGACCTGTAAAATCAACAGCAACTACTGCTCTTGTCTTGTCTGTGATATGTGCCTCAATGCTGTCTGGATCAATGTTATAGGTTTCAGGATTAACATCAGCAAAAACAGGTCTTGCACCAACATATACAGCACAGTTAGCAGAAGCAGCAAAAGTAAGAGGTGTTGTGATAACTTCATCTCCCTCACCAAGTCCAGCTGCAATTGCTGCGCAGTGAAGAGCTGCTGTGCCATTGGCAACAACTACAGTATACTTAGCACCTGTAACTTCTGAAATCTTCTTTTCAACGGCATCTACAGATGGTCCGCAAGTGATATAGTCACCCTTAAGGACTGCTGCAATTGCCTGCACGTCGTCATCCTGTATCCACTGACGTCCGTAAAAAATCTTATTTTCTCTAACAGGCTTACCGCCATGTATCGCAAGTTTTTCTTTTTCCATGATGTTTCCTTCTTTCTATCTGCAAGAGGCTATTCCTTGTAGTCTCTTAGTAGTCTCTTAATTTTTATGTCTCTATGGTATTCATTATCAGCCAAAAATCTTGTTTATGAATATACCTTTTTATCATCTTCGTAACAGATTTTATTCCTTCATATAGAGCCTTAGAGTCTCATCAACTACGCGGTCCCAATTGTATTTATCACAAACATAGTCCGAGGCTGCACTTCTGTATTTATCAACAATTGCCGGATTAGCCAAGAGGTTCTGCATCTTGGACTTGAGGTCCTGTACATCTCCCTTGTGGAAGGTCAGTGCCTTGTCACCGATAACATCCGCACATTCAGGGATATCTGAAACAAGACAACACTGTCCGTAACTCATTGCTTCCAAAAGAGTGAGTGGCATTCCCTCAAGGTCTGACGGAAGTACATACAGATAACAGTTACTCAGTAATTCCGAGAGGACTCTTCCCTGTACAAATCCGGTAAAAATGATCCTGTCATCAGAAGCTGCCAGATTCTTCATGTTCTCCTCAAATTCCAGAGAATCGCTGCTGCCGCCTGCAATCACAAGCTTCTTGTTGGTATTAAGGTCTTTAAATGCCTTGATGAGGTATTCAATTCCCTTTTCCGGAACCAGTCTGCCAAGGAAAAGAATGTAGTCATCCTTGCCAAGTCCGTATTTATCACTTATAAGCTGAGGCTTATGAACCTCCGGTCTGTTGACACCATTTGGAATGAGCACTGTATCTCTTCCATAGGTATCCTTAAAATACTGCTGAGCACTCTGGCTAAGAACGATTATCTCATCTGCCATTTTGACAGCACGTATCTCGCCTTTCATGATATATCTGCTCGCAAAATATCCCCATTTCTGACGTTTATGGTCAAGACCGTGGATTGTCGCGATACATCTTTTACCCATGAGCTTGGGAATCCACATGGTAGCACATGGTCCCTCGGCATGGAAATGAACAACATCATACCTTCCAAAAGCAGCAATAAGTGCTCCAAAAAAGGATGATGTAGCTGCTGCAAAACCTTTTAAATTAATGGTTGGTACATTCTTAAGGCGAACGCCTTTGTAGATATTCCCAACATAGGCATCATACTCTTCCCCGGCCACGTGATGACCGCTTCTGTTAATGCAGGTGACCTTATGTCCTCTGCCGGCCATCCTGACAGATAATTCCTCAACAACGACTTCCACGCCGCCTTCTCTTGAAGGAATTCTCTTATGCCCCAGCATTGCTATATTTAGTTTTCTATCTATATCAGTTGTGTTCTGTCTACTCACAAAATCAAGCTCCGTACGCACAAAATATAATAAAGCTAATTATACATAATTCGACATATTATTATACCATGCCCGTCAATACAATTAAAGAACGCCGCCAGCAAGCCTTTGAAAAATTCAAAAAGAAAAGACGAGCAGATCATCTATAATCTACTCGTCCTCTTAGTCGTCATTTCAATGTTTGTGTCCCCACGCCGTGATCAAAGATCAAAGCTGCCTGTGACATCATTGTTAACAACGTAGTAAGCCTTGCACTCCTCTGGCTTAACATAGATATCAAGGTTCTTAACGTCCTTTTTACCGTATGCATTCTTAGCCATGGAAACAAGCTGCTCTTCGTTTATTGCCTTGTCACCGAACTGAAGCTCGATCTTGGCGTTAACCTTAGCTGCCATCTTATTTCCTCCTCATAAAATTGTTTGGATATATTATAACTCTTTTTTGATAAAAGTGTGAATTTTTATTGATAAAAATGTGCAAAATTTGATTTTTACCACTTTATTTGTCTATTTTCAGACTTCTTGCAATTTGATGCTTATGCAGCCATTCTGCTGATGAGAAGGCACATAGCAGCCAAAGCGATCACTACGATTGACAGGATCCTCATCCATTTGTTAGTCTCAGGTTCCTCAACCTCTTTATCCTTTTGTAATTGCGCATATGTAAAAAGAATCACACCACCTATGAAAATAACAGCAGCGTAGATTAATAGAATTTTATTCATACAGCCCCTTCTCTGATCATATTACGCAATGACCGTAAACGTTTTTTCATGTATAATTATAACATATGATATAACTCACATCCTAGGAGCAGGCCATGAATATCAATTTTTCTCTTTTTGATCTGAACACCAAATTTCGTTATAGTCTCAAGCAGCTTGTAGAATTCGAGAACACCACTGCTGTCAAGGAACAGAAGTGCAAAACTTCCATGATCCTTCTGACAGGTTTCATCATCTACAGTATCATTGCCACTTTCCTGACTTCAGATAATTACAATCACGGTAAAGTTACCAACATCAGTATCGCGATGTTTATGTTCTGCGTTATCCTGCTGCTAAAAAAGGCACACAGGCACACAATGCTCACTATCTATTGTTCCTTTGGAGTCTGCATCATTCTCTTTTTCCATCTGATCATGGAAGTTGACTGGACAATTGGAATGGACGCCTATTGGCTCTTCATCCTGATCCTGCCCTTTATCACTAACTACGTGGCAGGAGTCGTGTACGGATCAATAAGCGCTCTCAGCGGCCTGTTATTAAGTCTTTTGCTGTTTGATACCAGATTGATTGGCTACCTTCAACCTTATGGGCAGAACATGATCGACTGGTTTCCTATTATTTATATTGTAGTAATGCTATCAGCCGCCATTATGGAATATGAGCTTACTTTCTATCAGATTGAGAAAAAGATATCTGATGAAAAGATAGCTTATTTCCAAGCCGAGCGTACCAAACGCCTCCGCGAGCAGCTGTCAATTTATGAAAGTAACGAACTCACGATCAGAAAATATAAACACGACATCAGACATTTCAACAGAGTTTTACTGGGTTTTATCAATGACGGCGAATATGACAAGGCCAAGGAATACCTGCGAGAATTAGATTCAATGCTAGAGCAGGTCACTGTTGTATCTTTTTGTGACAACAAGGTAGTAAATGAACTCCTGACAATCTACTCCTCAAGGTGCCAGAAACACGGTTTCAAGCTCCGCGCCAAGGCAAATGTCCCCGAGCGCTTTGCTATGGAAGAAATAGAGCTTACTAGTCTTCTTGCAAACGCTCTTGAAAACGCTCTTGAATCCCAGGAAAAAGCTCCTGTAAACAAGAGATTTATTTCTGTTGATATTTCCTATGACGGACGCAAGTTAAGGCTTCAGACCAAAAACTACTGCCCTGAAAAGATTTCTTTTAACAAGGACGGAATGCCTATCAGCACCAAGGTAGTACAAAGCGGCATCGGAACCGCACAAATACGCGCAATTGCAAATAAATACAGCGGCGTTGCAAACTTCACCCTCGAGGGCGATACCTTCGTGGTAAAAGCAGTTATGACCTGTCTGTAAATTATAGGGTGCGCCACCCAGGCACAATTTCTGATTTTATAATAAAAAAGAAAGAGCGCCTTACTGTTTAGCAAGGTGCTCTGCAATTTTATCTTTAATTCTTTTTTCTACTATTCGTGCTATTTCCTGGGTCTTAAGATCCTTGTACTCTTCATACATTATAGGCTCCAAATAATAAACGTATGTGGTAACAGGGCCATAGTGTTCATCACTGTTGTAAACCTTGTAAGAATCAACAAGAGCCACAGGAACGATCGGGACTTTGGACATCTTGGCAAGCTTAAAGCTTCCCGGCTTGAAGCTTTCAACAACATTGTTGTTATTCTCTTTGTATCCGCCTTCAGGGAATAGAATAAACTTCCTGCCACTTTGGAGTTCCTCTGCCATTTCACGGAAAACTTCTATAGTCTGTCTGGGATTATCCATCTCAAGTCTCTTGCCATCCACAAGATCAAGAAACTCTCTGACCAGAATAATGTGGGATCTCTTTTCATCCATGATAAAGGACAAAGGCTTTTCATGAGTATTAAAAATTCCAAGCACGTCATACTTGCCCTGATGGTTGGGATACAGCATATATCCGCCTTCCTTGGGCAGGTTTTCAAGTCCATAGCCAATAGTCTTATAACCGGATGACCTGTTCATCTTGGTAACCATCTCGTTAGCAAGCTTGTAACGAGCTTCCTCGCTATGTTTATCCTTGTGTCTGATCCAGATTCTGGATTTCAGGACATAGTAAATAATCCTGAAGATATTAATAATGATTGTGTGGTAATAATTACGCATAATCCATTTCTCTTTCAAATATCTGTTTGAGGATCGTCACAGCTTCTCAATTAGTGACTTGAAGCCATATTCAAGAAAGAGCTCTTTGGCTCTATCCTTGTTAATATTGATCCTGAAATCTTCCAAAGTCTTGCCGGTATCATAATCTCTTCTGATCTGAGCAAGCTCTTTGGACAAAAAAGCCATATCTCTGTATTCGGTAAGTGCCTTCATAGGGCTTCTGGAAATTCCAAGATCCTCTTTCCAGTGTGCTCCAAGCGCCTTGAGCGCCTTGGCATCACCGCCGCACTCATCAATAGCTTCATAAATCTTCTCAATAGTTCCATATTCAGCCAAAAGAGGTATCGCAGCACTGCTGACTCCCTTGACTCCCGGAATATTATCACTTGTATCTCCCTGAATTCCCTTAAGGTCAGGAATCTGCTCAGGCTTAACACCATATTCGGACAGGCAAAGAGGCGGTGTTACTTCAAAAGCCTTGTCCGGAATCGCTGCAAGCTTACTGTTCCAGCCGTATTCTGCGCCATATTTATTTAAAAGCTCATCAGCTGTTTCCTGCTTGGTCTGAATAAGCCATACTCTGGTATAGTCACTTACAAGCTGCAGATAATCATGGTCCTTGGTAATGATAAAAGAAGGAATCTCTTTTTCAAATTTGGTAACCACACTTCCTACGATATCATCAGCCTCGAACTTATTGTCAAAAAACACCTGAAATCCCATCTCTAAAAGAAGCTTCTCCATGTTCTCGAACTGCTCCTTAAGAGGCTCGGGAGTCTCTCCACGATTTCCCTTGTAGTCAGGATATTTCTCTCTTCTAAAGGTATCTCTTGTCATATCAAAAGCAAACATCATGTGTGTAGGCTTCTGCTCAGCAATGATCTTGAGAATCGTACGCATCATTCCATAAATGGCATTTGTATACTGCCCTTTGTCATTGTGCAGGATCTGAGAATATAACTTTTCCTTTTTCTCAGGATCCTTCTCAAATAGAAGTGCCTTGGGAAGATTGCCGTAGTAATTTGTCACCAGCATGGAACTTCCATCTATTAAAATAAACTTTTCATTTGCCATAATCAGTACCCATCGCCATATATTTGCTATGATCTGCACACTTATTTGTAGCACAAACCAAAGCTTATTATATCTTAAAAAAATAAATTTGAAAATAAGGCTTGCACAATCTGTTAGCATATGCTAATATGATTTTGTTAGCAAAAGCTAACTTGTAAAAAACGTCAAGCCAAGGCGTTAATTACATATGACATACAATAGTCATAAAAATCTCCTACCTAAAAACAGGTGCATCTTGCCAATGCACCTGTTTTCTTTTGACACCTATATCAATCAAACACATCTTCCCCAAATCTTACTCTTGCGTGAGCCTTGATAGCTTCTACGCATTTATCAAAGCCAAGCTTACCAGAGTCAAGGCACAGGTCGTAGTTCATAGCATCTGTCCAGTCATGCCCTGTGTGGTGCTTGTAATAATCTGCGCGGAATTTATCCTCTCTTGCGCAGAATTTCTCAAGCTCTTTTCCCTTAAGAGGCTGAACCTTGCCGGCCTGCTCCATGAGGAAATCATGAGGCGCATGTACAAAGACGCTCAGCACATTGTCATAATCCTTGAGTACAAAATCTGCACACCTTCCCACTATTACGCAGGGCTCATTCTCAGCCAGTTCCTTGATACATTTGGCCTGAAGATTAAATAAGTTGTCAGGTGATGTATAGTCAGGGCTGTCAGGGCCTATGATCTCCGAATTGTAGACATGAATTGGTGTCTTGAGAAAGCCTTTTTTCCTGAATTTCTCATCCGTATCCAGAAAAAGACTCTCAGAAATCCCGCTTTGTTCTGATGCAATTTTGGTCAGTTCCTTATCATAGTAGTGGATCCCCAGCTCATTGGCCAGTCTGATTCCAACTGTTCTACCGCCGCTTCCGTACTGACGTGCAATTGTAATTGTGATCTTCTTCATATTTCCTCCTACTCTGGGATTCTCACTAAGCTCGTAAATACCTCGCTAAGTGTTCACCCAAGGTTCGCACTAGATTCGAAACTACCTCATCAAGTGCTCTACTCTCCAAGATAAGCTTTCTTTATAGATTCATCATTTAAAAGTTCGCTGGCCGGACCTTCCTTGACAATGGATCCCGTCTCAAGTACATATGCTCTGTTAGCAATTGAGAGAGCCTTCTTGGCATTCTGCTCAACAAGAAGTACTGTCACTCCGTCCTTGTTGACGTCCTGAATAATCTTAAAAATCTCATTTACAAAAATCGGCGATAATCCCATCGAGGGTTCATCCATGAGTATAATGTCAGGATGAGACATAAGCGCCCTTCCCATAGCCAGCATCTGCTGCTCGCCACCTGAAAGAGTTCCCGCTAGCTGACTCTTTCTCTCCTCAAGCCTTGGAAATCTCTTGTAGATCATCTGAAGAGTTTCCTCTATCTCAGCCTTATCCCTTCTGGTATAGGCTCCCATCTTAAGATTCTGCAGAACAGTCATCTCGGCAAATACGCGTCTTCCTTCGGGAACCTGCGCCATTCCAAGACTGACTATTTTGTGATTGGCTATTTTTCTGAGATTCTGTCCTTTATAAATGATATCACCCTTATCTGCACTTATCAGACCAGACAGGGTATGGAGCGTGGTTGTTTTGCCTGCGCCGTTAGCGCCAATAAGTGCCACAACTTCCCCTTTATCAACGTGAAAAGAGATCCCTTTCAGAGCCTGGATCACGCCATAATATACACTTAAGTTTTCTACTTCAAGTAATGCTGACATTTACTACCTCATTCAAAAAAGTATTTGACCACTCATAAAAATGTCGCTTGCGGTCGTTTCTCACTCTCCAAGATAAGCTTTGATAACTTCCGGGTTACTCAGTACTTCCTTCGTACTTCCCTGACACAGAACTCGTCCAAAGTTAAGAACCGTAAGCTTTTCACAGATTCCTGATACCAGCTTCATATCATGCTCGATCAAGAGGATTGTCATATCAAACTCCCTGCGGACAAGAGCAATAGTATCCATCAGTTCTTTAGTTTCATTAGGATTCATGCCTGCTGCGGGCTCATCCAATAATAAAAGCTTGGGATTTGTCGCCATAGCTCTGGCTATTTCAAGCTTTCTCTGTTTACCATAAGGAAGGTTTGAAGCCATGGTGTCTTTTTCCCCGTCAAGATCAAAGACTTTCAGAAGCTTCTCAGCTTCCTGATCCATCTCTTTTTCCACTTTTCTGTACTTTCCAAGATGAAGAATTCCTTCAATCGTGCTGTACTTAAAGCGCTCTGTAAGTCCAACCTTAACATTATCAAGAACCGACATATCCTTGAAAAGTCTGATGTTCTGGAAGGTTCTGGCTATTCCTGCGTGATTGATCTCGATTGTGGATTTTCTGGTAATATCCTCTCCATCAAGCCTGATGATCCCTTCGTTTGGCTTATAAACACCGGTCAGCAGATTAAAAACTGTTGTTTTTCCCGCGCCATTAGGACCAATCAGGCCATAAAGCTCACCTTTTTCAATATTCAGATTAAAATCGTCAACGGCTCTTAAGCCGCCAAACGCTATGCATAAATTGTTAACTTCAAGTAGTGCCATTCAGGTACCTCTTTACAATTTTCTTTTAGATTTCGCGCTTCTTCCATGGAAGCCATCTGTTTAAAACCGTCTCTCTAAAGTTGATCACAGCCGGTGACCAGGTATAGATCATCATAACAATAAGAACAATTGAATAGATCAGCATTCTATAGTTACTAAAGCCTCTCAAAAGCTCAGGAAGCAGATACAAAATGCATGCCGCTATGACGCTTCCTCTGATATTGCCGATGCCGCCCAGAACTACATATACCAGAATCATGATGGAAGCATTATAGCCAAAGTACTGGGACGTAGCAGTAAGTGTCGTAATATTATGGGAAAAGAGAACCCCTGCAGCCCCTGCAATTGCTGCAGAAATAACAAATGCCATCATCTTGTACTTGGTAACATTTATTCCTGTTGCCTCTGCTGCAATGTAATTATCCCTGACAGCCATGATGGCACGTCCATCCCTTGAATTAACAAGGTTCTGAACAACGAAAAGAGCCAGTATAAGCACTACAATTCCTACTGTGAAGCTTGAATTGTGCGGAGTTCCTGTAATTCCCATAGCGCCGTTAACTATAAGCTGGCCATCCGGCTCAAGTCCAAGCTCCATAGAATTTTTGAGAGAAAAGTGAACTCCCTTACTGTCAACGCCAATATAAAAGGCATTTATAACGTTTTTGATGATCTCGCCAAAAGCAAGAGTTACGATTGCAAGATAGTCACCCTTAAGTCTCAGAACAGGAATACCAATGAGAAATCCGAACAGGGCCGCCATCGCGATACCTATTACAAAAGCCAGAATAAATCTTGGCACTGTCGGAATCCCCTCTTCCGTAACCTTGGAAAAGAATGCGCTGGTAAAAGCTCCTATACACATAAATCCGCAATGTCCGATACTAAGTTCTCCAAGTATTCCCACGCAAAGATTAAGCGCAACTGCAATTACCGCATAGTATGTCATAGGAACCAGAAGGCCTTTCATGTGGCTTGAAAGATTCCCTGTGGATGCCAAAGTCTGGAACACAATGTATGAAGCTATCACGATTCCGTATGTTATAAAATTATCTCTAGTCTTCTTAGTCAATTTCATATACTCTGATCTCCTGACACCTTAGACTTTTTCCTGAATCTTCTTGCCCAGAATTCCTGTAGGCTTCACCAGAAGTACTATGACAAGAATTCCAAATACTATCGCATCAGATAACTGCGATGAAATATATGTCTTACTCAGAATCTCAACTATTCCAAGCACCAGTCCGCCTATCATGGCTCCGGGGATTGAACCAATCCCTCCAAGAACCGCTGCGACGAATGCCTTGATACCAGGCATTGCTCCTGTATACGGTGAAAGAGATGGATAAGCCGAGCACAGTAAAGCGCCTGCAACGGCAGCAAGTGCAGAGCCAATTGCAAAAGTCAGCATGATCGTCTTGTTGACGTTAATTCCCATAAGAGCTGCAGCGCCCTTATCTTCAGCAACAGCCAGCATTGCCTGTCCCTGTTTGGTTTTATTAATGAAAGCTTCCAGAACTATCAGAACTATGATACTTATGACGATTGTAATAATTGTTACGCCCTGAATTCTGAGATTTCCATCAGCAAATGTCAGGCCTTCCCACTTAATAACAGAGGTAAAAGATTTAATGTCTGCGCCAAAGATCAAAAGGGCGACATTTTCGAGAAAATAGCTGACGCCAATTGCTGTGATCAGAACTGCAAGAGGAGACGTAGCTCCTCGAAGAGGCCTGTAAGCCACGAATTCAGTTGTAATTCCAAGAAGCGTACACAAAACAATCGCTACAAGGATTCCCACCAGCGAATTCCCGCTCAGAGCGCCGCTTACGGAAAAGATGATGTAGCATCCCACCATGATAAAGTCGCCGTGAGCAAAGTTAAGCATCTTGGCAATGCCGTAAACCATGGTATATCCAAGAGCAATTATTGCATATATGCTCCCAAGACTTAATCCGCTTATAAAATATGTAAGAAAACTACTCATGTTCTCGCCTCTCTTACTGTTTTGACTTATTCTCGCAATTCCATATCTTTATTATATGATAATTTCAATCAATAAATCGATGCTTTTATTATCTTTTTTACAACTAATTCCTAATATATTTACCAATTCATTATCAGTAGATATAAAAAGTGGCTTTTGACATCAAATAGGCTATATATTTACTTGTCCTTGTAATAGAAAGCGAAGGATACCTGTGACAGCATCCCTCGCTGAAAGTCTCACCTAATTTTATTAATCTGTAAACTCATCAGGTTAGAATGTCATGAAACCATTACTGAGCTGAAACATAAGCTCCGTTCTTGATAACAACAGCTCTTGGCTCCTTGTTAGGCTCTCCGCTTGCATCCCAGGTCATCTTGGATGAAGTAACACCGGCAACCTCGATTTCAATCATAGCACCCTTGATAGCTTCGCAGATATCAGAAACGCTCATGTCAGGAGTTACGTTCTTGGCTTCAATAGCTTTTTTGATTATATAAACTGCATCGTAAGCATCAGCCGCAAACTGGTTTGGAACCTCGCCATATTTTTCTTTATACTTGCTAACAAAGTTAACTGTAAGATCATCTGTAGCATCAGCTGCAAATGGAGTCAGAAGCATTACGCCCTCTGCAAGTGATGTGTCAAAGTTATCAACTGTAAGGATACCATCGAGACCATCTACACCAAAGAATGTAGGTGTATAGCCCATTGTCTTGGCCTGTGTCAGGATAAGTGAAGCTTCCTTATAGTAGATTGGAAGGAAAACAAGATCTGCTCCTGCATCCTTGGCTTTCTGAAGCTGAACAGAAAAATCTGTACTACTGTCTGATGTGAAAGCCTCTACAGATACAATCTCGAAATTCTTGCCTTCAGCCTCCTGGATGAATTTCTGGTTGATTCCATCTGAATAAACATCGGAACTGTTGTAGATAATACCAACCTTAGTTGCAAGACCATTATCTGAAATATACTGAGCAGCCGCTACGCCTTGGTTAGGATCTGAGAAGCATACTCTGAAAGCATTGTCATATTTAACGCAGTCAACAGCTGAGCCTGAAGGTGTGAGCTGGAACATGTTATCAGCCTTGGTATATTCAGAAACAGCGATTGAACAGCCACTTGTAGTTGAACCAACGAGAATCTGCATTCCCCAGTCCTTGAGAAGATTATAGGCATTTACTGATTTCTCAGCATTTGTCTCATCATCTTCCTTATTGTACTCAACCTGATAGCCATTTATTCCACCTGCAGCATTGATTTCTTCAACTGCAAGTTCTGCAGCGTTGCACACTGCGCTACCATAAGCTGCGTATTCACCTGTAAGTGGTCCGATAGCACCAATCTTAAAGGTTGTTCCTGCTGCAGCTGTACTTGCAGCGCCTTCTGTCTGTGAATCGCCAGCGGTTGTAGAAGCATCTGCACCACATCCTGCCATCATACTAACAGCCATCATGGAAGCCATTAATGTACTAACCACTTTGTTTAACTTTTTCATAAATATTGTCCTCCTCTTGAAAATTGACGTTTTATAGAAACATTTAATTGTTGGGAAATAAATAAATGTACGTCTTCGATACCATTTTTTGCTTAAAAACGCTCTGAATATGTAAGAAATTAATGTGTGTATTGTTGTATACAATCTTATACTTTTAAAGATTAAAGCATTGTAGTGTAAAAGTCAACCCATTAATAATACTCCCTTATATTTATCTTAAAGTATGTCACGGCCTTTGTAGTTAGTAAAAGATTCCGTATTTTCCCCCAGAAATACATTCTTTTCCAAGCAGTTTCTATAGTTTCTCATTTGTTTATGCACTATATATTGATTAATTATTATATTCAATTTAGTAGATTGCAATAGTACATTAACATTGTTAGAATTAATACATAGAGGGGGAATTGAATATGCTTCAATTATCTTATTTGGGAATTGCCTTTGCGGCAGTTTTCTATTTGGTATTTGGAATTACCGTTCGTCTTATGGCGCTTAGCGATTCTACGCGCAATAAGGCTAGACTTGGTATCCTGATTACCTCGTTTTCCTTAGTTTTTGTTTTTTCTCTTTTTGCCGGGTTGCTTAACCTTAATAGTAGCAGGCTATTTTGGGGTGTGTTTTTTCTCTTACTTTCTTTCACAGCCTTGTTTATTCTTGTCGGAATTTTCATCGAGCTTCACCACATTAGAACAAAAGTTAAAATGAGAAGATTTATGGTCCTGTTTGATATTGTCGATAGATTTATCACCGAGGGTAAAACTCAGGACGAGATTCTGAAATACCTTGTAGAAATACAGAAATTAACCTTAAAAGAAGCCAGAGATTTCCTGGATTTTATTACGGATCCTCAGAATCATCAGTTCCTTGCTGATGTTAATGAAAAGATTCATGAAGCTCAGCTCTTAAAGCGCGTAACTAAATAACTGAATTGAGACTTCGAGCCGCTGGTATAAAACGTATCAGCGGCTCTTTTTTAATTCTATAACAAAGAGACGGCACCAACCCGATAACATCAAGTTGTGCCGCCTCTTTCTCTATATGTATTTCCTACCTTTTTATGCAAACAGATCCAGATTTCCTCCGGAAATACCATAGGATAGTGCTCCCTGATTCTGAGAGTATCCTACTGTCATCCCTTGGAATTTCTGTGCCACGTCATTGTACATTTTCCCGGCTTCCTGGGATTTTTTTACCATATCAATTGCCATCTGCATCGGATCTTCTTCATCATCCTCTACAGTTGATACAGCCTGAGCATTGGGATATCCAACAGGTGTAACATTTGGAACTAGCCCCTTCGCTCCATGGTTGGTGAACTCGTCTGAAACCTCTGACTGATTCTTAATAGTATAATTCATGGGTTTCACAAAGCTCATTCCATATGGACTGCCGATTGATCCTATAGAAATACCCATAAATCTCCTTCTCTTTTTCTAAACCCGTTTATTCCTAGTTACATACTAGCCCAGAGGCTCTCTTCTTGCAATTATGCCCCTCAGAATTCTGTGTAAACTTTTCATAGCATTTTATTAAATTTCGCTAAATTTTATGATATTATAATAAAGAGGGGTATTTTGACCTTCGGACCTATATTAACACTTCAACTATTATTACTTCATTTTGCAACTGGAAAGGAGCACAGACAGATGGGGAACAACCAACTGCAGTATTCTCCGTTCAAACCAAATTTGAAGACAGCAGAAGTATTTGCGTGGGGCGATCCGGAGTATAATTTATTCGACCAACTTAATGAGAAATATGAAAAGAGTCATCCAGAGTATCACAATCTCTCTTCATATGAGAAAATGGTGATCAAACAGCAGATCCACCACGAGGCAATTGGCCTCACACCTCTTAACCTGATCAAGGCATTTGTTGAAGATCCGCAGTTTGATGAATTTCGTTCTATAGACTCTATATAAAACTTAAAATCGAAAATAATCCAAGATAATGGTTTATGGGCTCTAAAAAGCCACCGGCTTTCAAATTCCGGTGGCTTTTTTATTTGATAGAATATAATCGACACTCTTTTTTTATTTGGTTTCACGGTTCACATATTTGTTGTGGAACTTGGAATAAGCAATTTTCTGGCTGCTATAAAGGCTTGAGTACCCGGAGAAGGTATAGCTGAGCGCAACTGCCAGAAGATAATATGGCATTCCCTTAAATCCGAATAATTCAAAACAGATAAAGAGCGAAGAAATCGGGCAGTTCGTTACCCCACAAAACAGCGCTCCCATTCCTATAGCAGCGCAGAGAGCGGGGTCAAACCCAAAGAGCTGGGAGTACAGGCATCCAAAAGTTGCTCCTATATAAAGTGAAGGAACTATCTCGCCTCCCTTATATCCTGCCCCAAGAGTAAGCGCCGTGAATATTATCTTAAACAGAAAAGCCATGTAAGGAGCTTCGCCTTTAATAGCCATCTCTATAACATCCATTCCGGCGCCGTTATAATATCTTATTCCCTGAACATAATGGAATCCGCTTCCATCAATTCTAATCCCCATCAGATAGGTCAGTGCTACAACTATGCATCCGCCTACAAAAACCCTGACATAGGGATTTGGGAAAAACTTCTTATAATTTCTACCTGCAAATTTAAGTGTCTGGCAAAACAAAACACTGACAACTGCACACAAAATCCCAAGAATTCCGGTAAATACTGCGTTATAAACATCAAAAGCAGGAACTATTGTTACGGTAAAGACTTCTGCGGAGACTCCCAGTATCTTGGCTATTCCCTGAGCTGTGAGAGCAGAGATAACGCAAGGGACAAGTGCTGAATAGTACATTACTCCTACATTTTCTATCTCCATCGCCATGAATGCAGCAGTCATTGGCGTTCCAAAAAGCGCCGAAAAAGCTGCGCTCATTCCGCACATAGTTATGATCTTGATATTTCCCTCTTTTAACTTAAAAAGTTTTCCAAGATTGTATCCAAGACTTCCGCCCATCTGAAGAGCTGCGCTCTCTCGTCCTGTAGAGCCGCCAAACAAATGAGTCAGTACTGTCGAAATAAAAATAAGTGGGGCCTTAGTTATTGGAAGATTGTCTCCCTCCTGTATCGATCTGATAACAAGGTTTGTTCCCCTATCCTCGTAGTCCTTGCACAATCTGTACATAAATACGATGAAAAGCCCCGCAAAGGGGAGTGCAAGAATTATAAGATCGTGCCCTTTTCTAAACGCAGTCGCCCAGACTACCCCATAGTAAAAGGCCGTACCTATAACTCCTACAATGAGTCCTGTAAGACATCCCAAAAACAGCCATCTTCCCAGAACTCTGATTCGTCCAACCAGATCAACCTCCGGTATGTGCTCGATAATGTACTCTAGTGGATTTTCTCTTTTTTCCATAGCTACCCCTTAAGCCTTTCTAAGGCTTAGTTCCTCATAGCCTGCCTTACACTATCTTATTTGTCAATTTCCTTATAACAAGTTTTACTAGAATCTGATTGTTACTTTTCTTATTTCCGGCTTTGCTTTTATTCTGATTGATGCTTTTTCTTATTGTTAGCTTTGCTTTTATCCAGATTTATGTTTTTCTTATTGTCAGCTTTGCATTTATCCAGATCTATGTTTTTACAACGTCATCGCAAGATGTATGACACTGCTTGCCGGAATTTTGATCAATATTTCTCCGTTTCCAAGATTATTGTAATCCTTAAATTCTTTTACCACAACATTCTCGGGCTCTTCAAAAGTATTGTGAAGATGCATTTCACCGCCAACTATCTGGCCCGCGATCTCTTTTACCTCAGAATCAGCAACCATAACCTTAACCTCGTAATCTTCAGTACAGGAGAGGTTTGTAACTGTTGCATGAATCTTACCATCTGTTCCCAGAGATACTGACTCTGTAAGGTTTGGAACCTGATACTCCTCTGTAACACCAATTTCCTTGGTCTCGATAAAGCTCTCGAGAAGTTCAGCATCCTGATGATACTTGTACATATTGAAAACGTGGTAGGTTGGAGTCTTGATCATCTTCTCGCCATCTGTGAGGATAACCGCCTGAAGAACATTGATCATCTGGGCAATATTAGCCATCTTGACTCTGTCACAGTGCTTGTTGAAAATATTGAGGTTGATACCGGCAACAAGAGCATCTCTGATTGTGTTCTGCTGATAGAGGAATCCCGGATTTGTGCCTGGCTCGCAGTCATACCAGGTGCCCCATTCATCTACAATAATGCCAACCTTGTGCTCTTTATCATACTTATCCATGATTGCCTGATGCTTGCTGATAAGAGTCTCCATGAAAAGAGTCTTGCCAAGTGTTCTATACCACTCTTCCTCGGTGAAATCTGTAGCACTTCCCTTGTTCTCCCATCCGCCCGGATGTGTATAGTAATGAAGGGATATTCCATCCATAAAACCATGAAGCCATGCAGGTGAATCAAAACAGGTCTTCATAACTCCTTCTGTCCAATTGTAATCATCTACGTTTGCTCCGCAAGCGATCTTGTTAATATGCTCTCCCTGCTTATAATCGCGAATGTAGGTCTGATATCTGCGGTAGAGATTGCCATAGAATTCAGGAGGCATATTACCACCGCATCCCCAGTTCTCATTACCTACTCCAAAATAATCCACTTTCCATGGGTTCTTATGACCATTCTTTTCCCTGAGATCTGCCATCGGTGAAACTCCTTCGAATGTCATATACTCAACCCATTCTGACATTTCCTGGACTGTTCCGCTTCCAAGATTACCATTTACGTATTTCTTGCAGGAAACCTGGTCGCAAAGCTCCATGAACTCATGTGTTCCAAAGCTGTTATCTTCAACAACTCCGCCCCAGTGAGTGTTGATCATTTTTTTACGGCTCTCCTTTGGTCCAATACCATCTTTCCAATGGTACTCATCTGCAAAGCATCCCCCCGGCCATCTCAGCACAGGAACCTTCAGCTCCTTAAGAGCATCCACTACGTCTTTTCTCATTCCATTGATATTCTCAATTCCTGAATCCTCTTTTACATAGAGTCCTTCGTAGATTCCCCTTCCAAGGTGCTCAGCAAAATGCCCCTGAAGTTCAGGATTGATGTGCCCTTTGTGACTCTTTGGGTTAATACATAGTTTAAACATACCTTCTTCTCCCTTATTATTGCTTAGTATTATATAAAAGTGCTATGAATAAATTACAAAAGCTTTAAAAGTCCCTGAATTCCCTGCTCTTTATAAATGCTCTTATAGAAGCTGACTTCATCCTTGATAATCAGATCAATCTGTTTCATACCAAGGAGTTCTACAGGAGCCTTGTCATCAGTTAAGATATGGCCAGTTCCTTCATAAGATATAAGTGTATCTTCTACATGTTTCATCATAGCCTTAAGATCATCATCCTTCTCAAATGCAATATCATTGCCAAGTCTGGTTGCAAGATCATCTCCGTTTGTTGCAAATAATTCCTTGTTGGTTGAACCCTTAACATCGACGATCATAACCTGATCAAATACAGACGAAATGGTATCAGCAAGATAAGTATTGATTGTGGTATCGCCTGAAGAAATATTGCTATCTTCGCTATACATATTCATATTCACAACCATCACGCCCTGCTCTGTAAGGTGGTCTTTGACCAGGGTAAAGAATTCCTGTGAAGACATCTGAAATGGAATAGTAATATCCTGATATGCATCAACCATGATAACATCGTATTTCTTATCAACGGCATTCAGAAAAGCTCTGCCGTCGTAAGTTGTAACCTGAGTACTCTCAGGAAGCTCGAAGTATTTATGCGCAAGATCTGTGATCTTATCATCAATCTCAACGCCTTCTACATTAACATTATCAAAGTATCTGCTAAGCTGAGTTGCGTAGGTTCCTGATCCCATTCCGAGGATGAGAACATCAATTTTTTCCCCATTTGCCTGCTGCCTTATTTTTGTATTTGCCATGTAAGGCGCAGCCAGAGCATAGTCATAATACATCCCGGTAAGTGATCCGTCTTTTACCAGAATAGACTGAACTCCAAACAGGACATTAGTAGATAGGATCATGCTATTGGGAGTTTCTTTTACCTGAAGATAGTTATAGACAGACTCCCCTTCAAAAGTAAGATTCTTTTCCCAGAAAGCAAAGCTTCCGTTATGTCCAAAGACGCAGCAGAGGGCAAATATCAAGACGCTTGTAATAACCTTGGCAACAACACTGCTCTCTCTTCGACCATCATGTTTTTCCCTGTTCGGGCTTACAAAATACAGAATAGAAAGGGCCAGCAAAATCCCCGCAAAGATCAAAAATGTGATAGCAGTTCCAACAGCCGGAATTGTAACAAATGTCGGCATGAAGGTTCCGATGATACTTCCTATTGTATTGAAAGCCCCCAGAGTTCCGATAGTCTTACCATTATCCTGAAGTGAGTCGGTTGTGTACTTGGCAAGGCTTGGCGTTACAGTTCCCAAAAGAAAAAGCGGAAAAACAAAGACTATCATGCAAGCCGCAAAGGCCGCTATTACAAGGAAATTACTGTTGACAGCAAAAATAAGTACTGCAGAAATAGCAAGGATTATGTACTTGCCAAGAACAGGAATTGCCGCTATCCATAGAGATGCAATGATGATCCTGCCATACAGTTTATCAGGATTCGGATCTTTATCAGCCTTTCTTCCGCCGTAGATATTTCCCAGTGCCATGGCGATCATGATTGTTCCAATAATAATTGTCCACACTATCTGCGAGGAACTAAAATACGGTGCAAGAAGTCTGCTTGCACCCAGTTCCACCGCCATCACTGACATTCCGGCAAAAAACTCAGTCATATATAAAAATATTTTGTTTCTTAAAATTGGTTTCTTTTCCATACTTTCCTCTTTTTATGACATATTTGGAATATTATTTAAAAAAAGTGGTCACCTTCTTGACCGTAGTCCATACCCACTTACTTGACTATAATTCAAGTCCACTTATATCATACATATTTCTGCTCACTATTATCAAGGTTATAGATGCCATGTTATGCCCAATTTCTGCTATGATTCCTCTCCTCTATTCAATACTTATCAGTTCACTTGTGAATAATCACTCATAAATACGTCAAAAAAAATTATAATATTCACTTCCACAGAAAAAAGAGTTCTATATTTACGAAAATTAATATATATATTTTCGTTTGTTTTTATAATTAAACCGCCTATAAATGCTACAATTTATCTGTGAAATTGTGCAACCACGCAAATTATAAACAATAATCTATATTTATCCGGAAAAGAGTATGTGGAACAAAGCCCAGGAAAGATTTAGAACCCGAAGCCTCATAGCCACTATAGTTCTGATAATTGCAGCAATCATCGGATCACTTTTTTACGTCATATATATCAGAGGCTATACCCGGCAGCGAAGCTATCTGGAACTCAAGAAAGCAACCGAAGAAACCATCGATTCCATCGAGGGTGAATTTCGTACGAGCAGAAATATGCTCCGTCTGACCGGGCGTATTATTTCAAATTCCAACGATTCTCTCCATTCTCTTAGAACCAATTCCTATCTGACCACAGGCCAGGTCACTTCAACAATTTCCGACATAGCAATTCTTACTCCCGAAAACAAAGTTATCCGAATAACGGGAAGCGATTTTGACGCAACAGGAATTCTTGATTTTGACAGCATCAATGATAAAGGCGAACATATATCATCTCTTTTCCCTGATCTTGATGAACCGGAAATAAATGACATCAGGATATTTGTGCCAATAAGGCGCAGAGGCGAAACTATTGCATTTATCTACGGAACAGTAACTCCTACAGATATCCTGAGCGCCTGGGTTCCGAATATCTACGACGGAAATGCCAAAGTATCCGTAGTAGAGAGAGATAGCGGCAAATTTATAATCGACGATGAAGGTCGCCTTCTTGAAACCATCGAAGATGCTGATATTCAGATAAGTTCCATCAGCACAGATGCATCTTTTACAGATTCAATAAGAGAAGGCAAGCGGGGCTATGCCATAGGAAAAGACATATCCACAGGCAAAAATCGCTATTACTGCTTTCTTCCCATGAACATTGCCAAATGGGAGCTCATTGTAAGCGTTCCTGAAAAAGATGTATATGGAGCCGTAAGGCCTATTCGTACTTATCTCTATGTCTTTTTGTTCTTTGCAGGTGTAGGTCTTGTCATCTACTTCCTGTACATTATCCACATAACAACAGGTTCTCTGGTAGGTATCGAGCGAAGAGCAAACATGGATGCCCTGACCGGTCTTCAGAACAGAAACCGCTATGAATACTTCTGTTCGCATCTGCAGCAGGGGACCGACGGACTTGCCTGCATCTATTTCGATGTAAACGGGCTCCATGAACTGAACAACACTCAGGGGCATCTCGCCGGCGACAATATGCTCAAAACAATTGCAAAGCTGATTGTGGAGGAATTTGGAGATTCTAACACTTATAGAATAGGCGGTGACGAGTTTGTGGCCTTTAGATATGAGCGCGACGAAAATCTTGTAAGGGGCGATCTTGCCAAAGTAACAGCTGCTATCGAAGAAAACGGCTATCACGTAGCCTGCGGCCTTGCAATGGCCACTCCTGACAAAAAGCTCCTAACTGTGATCAAGACCGCAGAAGAAGAGATGTACGAGAATAAGCGCAAGTACTATGAATCTATAGGAAAGGAGATGCGCGGATGAGTCAAAAGAGATTTCGCATAATTTCATATGTCTGCGCGATCATGCTCCTGGTTTCAGGATGTAGTTACTCTCTTCCTGACATAGAAAACCATCTTATCGAAGACTCTTTTTCCGAAAATGCAACTGTCTATAGGACTTTCTATGCATCTGAAGTAGTAAGCCTTAACTATCTGACTTCTGACTCAGATGTTGACTGCGGGATCAGCGTCAATGTGATCGATGCTCTTGTTGATTACGATGAACACGGAAACATCATTCCGGGGCTTGCAACCGGATGGGAATCGAACGATGATCTGACTCAGTGGACTTTCCATCTAAGGGATGACATAGTTTGGGTTGATTACAATGGTGAGTATTACGCAAACATCACAGCGGATGACTGGGTATGTTCCTACGAATATGCCAATTCTTCTATATCAAAAGATGTTTCTATATCCAGCGTTGTTGCTAATAACACCAAAACTCTTGTCTACACCTTAAAAGAACCATGCCCGTTTTTTACAAGTATTCTGTCTTACTCATGCTTTCTTCCCGTATGCAGGACCTATCTTGAGAAAGCCGGAAGCATGTTTGCAAGAGATTATAAGCATCTTCTGTATAACGGTGCCTATATTCTCCACTATTTCCAGCCCTTCGAGCAGCAGATCCTGGTAAAAAATCCTAAATATTGGGATAAAGATAAGGTATACATAGACAGGATTGAAAACTATTTCGACTACGATGCAGCTTCTGTCTCCACCGAACGCTATCTTAAGGGAACTGTTGACAGGGCTATTGTGCCCTCAGATAAGCTGACCGCATACCTTGATAATCCTGAGATTTCAAAGCACATCCACAGAGCTCGCCCTGATAACACCATTTCCACCTTCTACGCATTCAATTTTTATCCAAGGTTTGACCCCAAATACGAGCCGGAAAACTGGGCCAAAGCTGTTGCAAACCAGAACTTCAGAAAGGCCATCAAGGCTTCGATTGACAGGATCACTCTGTTATCAATATATGAGCCTTACACGCCTGAAATTCTCCTTAATAACACACTTACTCCAAGAGGCGCCTTTTATTATGATGGTCTAGATTATACGTCTCTTCCTGAGTTAAAAGAAATAGCTTCCAGAGATTCGTATAGTCTCGCAGCCGCAAGCTATTACAGGAAAATAGCACGAAAAGAGTTAAGAGAAGAAGGTGTCACATTCCCTATTAAAATTCTCATGCCCTATAATCCTTCTGTAGAGGGTTGGGGAAAAGAAGCTGATAAAATAGCCACGCAGATTGAAGCTGCAATGGGAAGAAATTTTGTAGACGTTATAGTAGAGCCCGCAAGCTCTACCGGCTTTGACATGTCTGTAATCCACAGCGGAAAGTATGCCCTGATAAAGTGCAGCACAAGCTCTGCCTACTATGACCCACAGACCTTTGTCAAACCGCTTCTAAATGACAGCGATTATATTTTCTGGGATAAATGCGATGATCCAAATGTACACGCCCTCAACAAGGAATGGAATAACCGAATTCAAAAAGCTTCCAATACGACCTCAGATCTTTCGCTTAGATATTCCACTTTTGCCCAGGCTGAAAAGCTTGTCATAAGTCACGCGATCATCATCCCTTTTTCCATTATGAATGGTGACGGCTACGAAATGTGCAAACTAAATGAATTTGAAGGAGAATTTGCTCACTACAGCTTTATCAGTAAGCGCTACAAGCTGCACAGGCTTCATGATAAATCAATGAATCTCGATGAGTATAACAAGGCCTTCGAAGAGTGGCTGCAAGGTTTCTAAAAGAGCAATTCTTATTTCTTTTGATACTTACATCATTTAATAATATGAGTATTAAGATTATAGTACTCCGAAGCTAGAGAAAACTTGTCAGCTACACCCTCTGTAAGATAAACCTCCCTGTCATCAGTGACAAGTACCATATCAAATTCCTTATCTCTATTTTCCTGATAGTACCTGATTGCTTCGTCAAGCCCCTTTACAAAAAGAGCTGTGGACAGGCCATCACATAAAAGGCCATCCTTACCTATAATAGTAACAGACACAAGCCCATTTTCTGCGGGCTTCCCGGTCTTAGGATCAAGAATATGCCAGTAGGTCTTTCCATTCTCTTCAAAATATCTCTCATATCCCCCCGATGTCACAACAGCAAGATCACTTACGGAGAGCACTCCAAGAATGCCGCTTGAAGAGTCTATAAAAGGACTCTTAACTGCCACTTTCCAGTCATCACCATTTATCTTACTGCCTATGCACTGAACATTTCCGCCAAGATTTATAAGACCGCTTGTCACACCCTTATCTGTAAAAAGATTGTAGAGAGACATTGACGTATACCCCTTGGCCACACTTCCAAGATCAACCTGAGTTCCAGAAGGAATCTCGCATATTATACCAGCAGCATCGGAAAGCTCGTCGCTATCAATAGTTGCATCAAAACTCGTGATATCTACGCCATGATAATCCACATTTTCAAGGAGCTCCTGAATCTCTTCATCTGCCGGAACCCTGTATTCACCGGTGGTAAATCCCCAGGTCTTCAGAACCGGATAAATCGTAATATCAAGGGCACCATTTGTGCTATCACAGATATCAAGCGCCTTACCCATGAGTTCTGCCACATCTTCTGTAAGCGCAGCCTTGCCATCCTTATTAAGCCTTGCTATCTCACTGTTTTCATCAGTTACAGACAGCTCTTTTTCCAAAGAGCGGATAAGCGCCTCCCCTTCGCGAAGAAGCTCCTCATCCCCCTGAATCTGCAACTCCATTACAGTGTCCATAGCAAAAAGAGTTGACGTCTGCATGTTCTTTCCGGCAAAAGAGCTTACTGCTCCGTCTGATTTTCCATCTAAGCCTGCATTTTGCGCGCCGCCTGAAACATTTCCGCATCCGCACAGAATGGCAGTGCATAGAATCACTGCCATCAGGCTCTTTTTCATATGATAATTTATATCTGAATTCATCTTGCCCGTAACCTTTAGGATTTATTTTATCATAGCCTCTGATGTAAAACCCATAAACAATATGAGCCGGCATTTAGAACTTGCGCAGCTCTGAATAAGCCATTGGAACGGCAATAAAAAGAGAGAGTACATCTGCACATGCCTGAGCCATTTCAACACCTGTTATTCCAAGGAATACAGGAAGGATCAATATCATAGGAATAAAACAGATTCCATTTCTGGCAGAAGCCGTGATTGAGGCCTTAATCCCCTTGCCAATAGATTGCAGCATCATGTTACTGATGACTATTGCTCCGGATAAAGGCAATGTAAATGCCTGGAATCTGAGAGCCGCAACACCAACTGTTATAGCCAAAGGGTCCTTGGAGAAACCAGAAATGATATATGGTGCAAAGATATAAGCTATAGCACCGATTCCAACAAGCACAATAGTTGAATACTTGACGCAAAACTTAAAGCCTTCTTTTACACGGCCGGTGAGACCTGCACCATAGTTAAAAGAGCACACAGGCTGATAGCCCTGTCCGAATCCAATAAGTGCCGATGCCAGCATCATCATGATCCTGCCCGCAACGCTCATACCTGCAATTGCTGCATCTGATCCAATAGAACCGGCAGTGTAGTTGAGGATAAGAGTTGCTATGGCTGCAAGCCCCTGACGGAAAAGAGATGGTGCTCCGCCATTAACAATCTCTTTAATATAGTGCCAGTTAAGATGAACATTTTGCGGAAGAAGCTTGATGTTCTCCCCTTTGCTGGTACCAATAAGAAGAACCATAAAGCTGGTCGCCTGTCCCATGACTGTAGCAATAGCTGCACCTCTGACTCCCATATGAAATACCAGGATAAGAAGCGGATCCAGGATCATATTCATTACCGCACCGCACATAAGCCCTATCATTGCATAGTAAGCAGCCCCTTGGAACCTCAACTGGTTATTCACTACAAACTGAGCCATCATAAATGGAGCTCCGAAGAGAATGATCCTCATGTACTGCATAGTAAATTCAAGCGTCTGAGCAGAAGCCCCTCTTCCTAAAAATGAAGCAATTGGCTCTGCCAAAATATTGCCGACTATTGCAAAAATAGCACCAAGAATAAGTGCCAGAGCAAAGCCGGTTGAGGCCATCTCACTTGCCTCCTTATGGTTATCTGCTCCAAGCATTCTGGATAAATAGTTGCCTGAACCATGCCCGCAAAAGAATCCTGTTGCCTGGATCAGTGCCATTACTGTAAATACAAGTCCTACAGCTGCTGTCGCAGAGGTGTTTATTTCTGCCACATCAGATACTCTGGCAACAAAAAAGGTATCTGCAGTATTGTAAATTGCTGTCACCATCATACTGATGATAGTAGGAACTGACAGTGTCAGTATCAGTTGTGGCACAGGAGTCTGTGTCATATATTCTCTTCTGTTTTTACCAGTAACTTTTATTGCCATTAAATCAAACCTCTTATATTTGTAGAATTGCGAAAACGATGTTGAGCCAGGAGCAATTAGTATATTTTATTATATTTAGGTATCACTCGCACTCAAGCAATTATCTGCGCTTTACTTCCGCCGCTCTTTTCCTTGGTAACTACAATCTGCTTATCAATCTTATCCTTGAGCTCGGATACATGGGAAATAATACCGACAAGTCTGTTACCTTCTGTAAGTCCTGCAAGCGCATTATATGCAAGCTCCAACGAATCCGAATCAAGGGTTCCAAAGCCCTCATCCACAAACATGGTATCAATCTGGATTCCGCCTGCGGAGGACTGGATTTCATCAGAAAGACCAAGAGCAAGCGACAGCGCTGCCATAAAGGACTCACCACCTGACAAAGTCTTGACGCTTCGCTGGCTTCCATTGTAGTGGTCAATAACGCCAAGGTCAAGCCCACTCTGTGAACGGTTGTTGCTTGCTTCTTCAAGACGTTTTAACTCATACTGAGCATCAGACATCTTCATAAATCTGAGGTTTGCTCTGGCAATGATCCTGTCAAAATATGTAGTCTGAATATAGGTTTCCAGCATTATCTTTTCTTTGCCGCTAAGCTTTCCATTTGCAGTATCTGCAAGGGAAGATACATAAGCATATCTCTTTTCCGCCACGGATAGCTCATCGCACTTTTCTTCTATTCCTGCGCGCGCCGTAGTATTTGTTTCAATCCTAAGACTGGCACTTGTAGCTCTCTTAGTGAGTTCGCTCCTGGTCTCCTCCAGCCTTGTCTTATTATCAAGCTCTGTAGCAAGCTCGATTTGTTCGGACTTCTCTATAGTTTCTGAAAGCGCCTTGATCTGTCCTTTTAAAAGACTGATCTTCTCTGTATGCTCTTTCATATCCTTATCAGCTTTTTCATATTCTGACTGGATATCGATAATCTTCTTTTTAAGCTCTATTATTCTATTCTCTGCTGCAGCTTTACTATCAAACCTGAAGTTTTCCTTGAGTTTATCTTTCCTTCCCAGAACAGCTTCAAGGGCCGCTTCATCCGCAGCAAGTTTTTCCTTAATAGAAGATTCTTTTTCCCTGCTTTTCAAAGTTTTGTTCTCAAGATCAGGAAGCTTATTCTCTATTTCTTCCTTGCGCTCTAGAAGTTTATCCATTTCGTCAAGCTTACTGTTTATGCCATCAACAATCTCTTTGGTATCAGCTATGATAGAAGCTGTACTTTCCCGCATCGCAGAAAGGTCTTTTTCATCCATATCAGCTATAGCTTTAAGCTCATCTGACAGGTTTACTTTATTGGCATAAAGTGTACTTGCAAGCTCTCCGCACTTTCTGCTTGCCCTGGTGGCTGCATCTCTGGCTGCATCTGCCGCATTCTTGGCATTCTTAAGTTCAGCATCAGTAGGGACTTCTCCTTCCGATGTCGCAGGGTTTGGATGGGTCAAAGAACCGCACACAGGGCAGGGTTTTCCCTCCTCCAAAGTCTTAGCGAGAACTCCTGCCTGACCATCGCGATAAGCCTTGAAAATATGCTCATAGCATATGTTTTTTTCCTGATATTCTCTGTCAAGCTCAAGATAACATTCTCTTTCCGCTTCCAGTTTCTGCTCATCCTGAATAAGCTTTTTGATTCTGTCAGAAATCTCCAAAAGACGCTTGTACTTATCTTCTGCACTCTTTTTTTCCGCCAGATATTTCTCTCTGTCAGCTCCGGCATTCTGATAGCCCTCAAGCTCAGTCTTTAGCTCTTCCTGCCTAAGCGTATATTCCTTGATATTATCTGCTTCTTTCTGAGCACCTGTCTTATCCAGCTCTATCGCATTATTAAGCTCTTTTTCTCTATCTGTCAGCTGTTCATATTCTATATAGCCCGGAAGCTCAGCTTCTATCTGCGCCTGCTCCTTATGATATTCTTCTTTTTCAGGCAGCTTTTTTTCTATAAGAGAAAGCCTATCTTTAAGCTCTTCCTGCATCGGAAGCTCTTTTTCATAGATTTCAGATGTTACCTTAAGATTTTCCTCAGCCTTCCTTAGCTGCTCTGCCTTACCGACTTTCTTGTTGACTTCTTCAAGTTCCTTATTTAGCGATTCTATCTCTTTCCTTGTCTCGTCAAGAATCCTGCTATCGCTGTCAATCAGCTTTTTTATCAGCTCCAGAACGTCGCTTGTCATCATTTCACCGGCTCTTGCCTTATTTACTTCAATTGACAGAACGTCTTCTTCATCACACATAATTCCGGAAATGTAGTGTTTAACGCTTTTTTGTGCATCATCACAGATGCCATAACACTTTTTTCTCTCTTCTTCGAGTCTTGCCTGAAGAGTCTGATAATAGCCTGTTTTAAAGAGTTTTCTAAATATTTCCTGACGTTCCTTGGTATCTGCAAGAAGGAGTTTTAGAAAGTCCCCCTGAGCAAGCATGGCAATCTGCGAAAACTGCCCTCTGTCTATGCCAAGAAGCTCCTCTACTGCGGTGTTCACGTCCCTGACCTTGGTAATTACTTTTCCGTCAGGCATATGAAGTTCCGCTCCCGGAAGTTCTTTTTTAACGCCGTCTCCACGCTTGGCAGGGCGCATATATTCAGGGTTTCGCTTAATGTAATACTCTTTTCCTCCATGGGTAAAAGACATCTCGACAAATGTCGGCGTATCCGCCTCTGCATACTTGGATCTGAGCATAGCGGCTTCCCTGCTGCCTCCGCTTGCTTCTCCAAAAAGCGCAAAGCAAATAGCATCAAAAATAGTGGTCTTTCCGGCTCCTGTATCACCCGTTATAAGATAAAGTCCCTTATCTCCAAGGTCATCCATATTCAGTTTAATCTCCCCGGCATATGGGCCAAAGGCAGATAAATTCAAGTTTATTGGTCGCATATATTCCTTCCTGAAATTCTGTTATTTAAAACCCTGCTTCCAGATATCATAATGATTTTCGTGTTTCACATATCTCTATTAGTCCCAAATACTATCAATGAGGCTTGTCACAAGCTCTTTTTGCTCATCTGACATTTCCTGATTGTTCTGCTTCTCATAGAATTCTTCAAAGAGCTCAATGGGCGATTTCCTGTCCACATCAGCACCGCCCTCTATTATTCTGTTCTCTCTTGTCCTCTTGTTGTCGTAAGTAAGCTTCATCAGATTCGGATAGATGATCCTGAGTTTACTAATTGCATCCGGCACATCCTCTTCATCTGTCAGAACCGCGTGGATATAATCCTCTCTATTAGTGTTTTCGTAGTTCTTTTTATCAGAAAGCTCCTCGTAGGTTCCCTTTATCTGGCGCAGGTCTCTCTTAGCTTCAAGCGGTATCTTCTCAATCTCCACATTGTCTTTTTCTCTGATTGTTATGACTGTGACGGACTTGTGGTGATCTTTTTCAGAAAAAGAATATTTGAGAGGAGTTCCACTGTATCTGATCGTTTCTCTGGAAACCTTCTGTGGTCCGTGGATATGGCCAAGTGCTACATAGTCGAAGTCATCAAACACTGATGTATCCACATTATCAAGTCCGCCAATTGTGATCTCCTCTGACTCGCAGCGCTCCGCACCCGTAACAAACTGATGAGCTACCAGAATATTTCGGCTTTTACTATCGATATGCTCTTCATCAGCCCCCGGATGGGCAAGTGCAACGCGAACAGCTGAGGTGTAGTCAGTTATTTCCTCATCAGGGTAAAAAGACCTTACATTTGCAGGCTTGATAAAGGGCAACATGTAAATGTTCACATCCCCACACTTATCAGAGTATTCATCGGAAAATGTGTAGTGGCTCAGATGGCCTTTATATGCAGGAGACAGATGAATTCCTGCACCATCCACGATTCTCGAGTGCTCAGCAAATCTAACTGCAGAGTCATGGTTCCCGCTTATGGCATAGACCTGTAAATGCCTGATTGCCAGCATATTTAAAAAGTCATCCCACAGACGAACTGCATCTTCGCTTGGAACTGACTTATCATAGACGTCACCTGCAATAATAACTCCGTCAGGTTTAACTTCATCTATTATATTAATGATTTTTTTAAGGATAAATTCCTGGTTCTCTATCATGGAAAACTCGTTAACTCTTTTTCCAAGATGAAGGTCAGATAAATGAACTAATTTCATAGAATCCCCCATACTTATGATTCGTGTTAGTAAACGTACATATCATATTATACTAGAGTACTGATTCATTCATAAATAGCCAAATTGAATCTGTTGCTAATATCTGAGAGCTTTACCCGAAAAATGGTTATATTTACGATTTCGGGTAATTACCTGCCAGAAGCATGTTGTTTATCCTATGGCTTTTGCTGATGTTTACAGTGACTTATACCCCAATAAGGCACAGGGTTTGCTAGTAATATTATTAATATGATAATATGTGTTTGACAAAATTCTTATTCGTTTTTACAATTGCATAAACGTAAGGTGTCTGCAGGTGATACATTTTTGTTCACTGTGCAGGTGAAAAGGGAAGCAGGTGCAAATCCTGCGCGATCTCGTCACCGTATTTCACAAGTTTAGCCAATAAGCCACTGGGCATTGCCTGGGAAGGATGTCTAAACGCCGCATGAAACATTTTTTTAACTGGTTATAGCATGCCGAAGTGATAAGTCGGGAGACCTGCCTTTCGTAGTACATGGGTTGACCGGGCCACGAGGAATTGGCTGTACGAAACAAATGCGCAAATAGCAATTGCTGCTATTTGTTAATTTTGTGTGCAGACCTCCCTATCAGGAGGTTTTTCTTTTGCTTGTACTTCTATATTCCCGATAATTCCCGTTTACCAAGATAAAAAAAGGAGAATAATTATGAAAAACAACACAAGAAAAATCGTAATCGGAGTAGTATGCCTTGTAGTTTTAGTAGCTGTTTTCGCAGTTTGCTGGAAGGTATTCGGAGCTAAGCCTACTAAGGGAGCTAAGCACATCACTGTAGAAGTTGTAAACAGCACAGGCGAGACAACTGACTACTCTCTTGACACAGACGCAGAATTCCTTCGCCAGGCTATGGATGAGCTCGGAGATCAGGGCTTTAGCTATGAGGGACAGGAAAGCGAGTACGGCATCATGGTTGAGAAGATCAACGGTGAGCAGGCTATCTACGCAACAGACAACGCTTACTGGTCACTCTATGTAAACGGTGACTATGGTCAGTATGGTGCTGATTCACAGCCTGTAGTTGATGGCGATACATACACATGGAAGTATGAGCTTGCACAGTAATACTAAATTTTCGATAAAAGATATAGCGCAGATAGGCCTTATGGTTGCAATCATTGAAGTTTGCAAGGCTGCTCTTGCTTTTCTTCCTAACATTGAACTTACAAGCTTTTGGCTTATCATGTTCACATTGTTTTTTGGATGGAAAATTGTGGCTGTAGTCCCTGTTTTTATCCTGATCGAAGGTGCTATTTATGGCATGAACCTGTGGTGGATAATGTATCTGTACATTTGGCCGCTTCTGGTGCTGATAGCATGGCTTTTCAGAAAAAATGATTCTGCATTTTTCTGGGCTATAGTTTCAGGAATCTTTGGACTATGTTTTGGAGCTCTCTGCTCTATTCCTTACATTGTAATAGGCTGGAGCTCAGGAGGCTTTATTTCAGGTCTTCGAGCAGGCTTTGTGTGGTGGATAGCAGGAATCCCCTGGGATTTTATCCACTGCGGTGGTAACTTCGTATTGATGCTTGTTCTGTATGTTCCAATCCGCAATGCTATGCGCAAGATCAAGTCATCGGGCGTTATAAATTAGTATCGCCTCATCTACAAATATCATTTAAATAGTACTAGGAATTCGCTTTATTGATGATAAAATGAATCTTAGTACTATTTTTTTGTATTGAGGTGAATAGAAATGAGAGATAAAAATAAGCTGATTCAGGCTGCTATGGACAAAGCTGTTGCAAATAAAGAAGTGGCCGGTGTTAACCTTTTAGTTATTCAGGATGGGAAAGAAACACATTATGCCCAGAGCGGACATGCGAACATAGGTGAGGACATTCCTATGAACAGAGATACTATCGTTCATCTGTACTCTCAGTCCAAGCCAATAACTGCTGCCGCCGCCATGCTTCTAGTACAGGATGGAATCGTTGATCTCAACGAGCCTGTCGCAAACTATTTTGACAGCTTCAAGGATCAGACCTGCCTTATTGATGGTGAGATTAGAAAGCTTCCCTGGGATAAGTTTGTCCGTATAGCCGATCTTCTGAACATGACATCAGGACTTGTTTATCCCGGCATGAATACTCCTGCAGAAAGAGCTACTTCTCTTTTATTTGCTGATGCTATCAGAAGGCTTGAGTGTCCTTACGAGAACACATCTGATTCTTCCTCTGCTGTCGATAACAGCCGCAAAGACTATCAGATGACTACACTTGAATTTGCGGAAGAAATCGGTAAACTTCCCCTTCAGTTCATTCCCGGAACTCAGTTCCAATACGGCACAAGTGCTGACGTACTCGGAGCTGTTATAGAGAAGGCTACAGGCCAGAAATTCGGCGATTTCCTCAAAGAGAGAATCTTTGATCCACTTGATATGAAGGATACCGGATTCTACGTTCCTGAAGATAAAAAGAACCGTCTCGCTCTTGCATATGAAGTAAAAAATGGCGACTTTAGTGAATTAAATGGAGATAACCTTATCATCAGAAAAGATGGTAATAAGAACAGATTTGAATCCGGCGGTGCAGGTCTTTTCTCAACACTTGATGACTATTCACACTTTGGTCAGATGCTTCTTAATGGCGGTACTTACAATGGAAATCAGATACTGACTCCCAGAACAGTAGAGTTTATGACAAATAGTGCCATTATGGATGGTCCTCAGCATGCCTTTGATAACTGGTATGGTCTTGAAGGTCACACATACAGTAATCTCATGAGAATCCTTGTAGACCCTGCCAAGGCTCTTATCATTGGTAACAAGGGCGAGTATGGCTGGGACGGATGGCTTGGCGCTTACTTTATGAACGACCCCGAGTCCAGAACAACACTCCTTATGATGACACAGATGCGTGACTACGGTACCGGTAATCTCACAAGGAAACTTAGAAATATTGTAATGTCTTAAATAGCAAAAGCTGCAGTTTTAAATGATAAAAATCATCTGGTACTGCAGCTCTTTCTACATATCTAATATATTATCACAAGCTCATCTGCGTCTTGCTGCTGCGCGTTTCTCCGCGATATTAGCAAGGCGCTTATTTATCTGATTCCTGATAAAATCCTGATCTGACTCCTTTACCAGGAAATACATATATGAGTCTAGTACAAGACTTTGAGGGAGACCTCTTCCTACAAGCTTGAAATTCCTAAAGCCCATATCTATATAGTCTCTTAGCTGCTCTTTGGAAATAAAGGCAGGCTTATTCATGCAGTCCGCAAAGGATTTCTTTTCCTGTCTGTTAGGGCAGTTAAAAGGCCTCGCTATCTCGTATTCAAGCTGCTTGGCTGCTTCATCGCGATAATGCTCAAGGCGTCTTGGGCAGTTAGGAAAGCAGATTTCATCAACAAGTATCTCCACTCTTTCTGCTACCGGCTCAAGACTTTTAAGTATTTCTTCGTCGTGGTTCATATCATAATCAAGAACCACCATAAAATAGTCTTTTTCAAGCTCTGCATGGAGTTTGTCAGGATCTGTGATCCTCTTGGTTGTTGAGGATATAAACTTAAAATTCGGATACTCTTTTCTCAGATACTCCTCAAGTACCGGTGTGTTCACAAGGACTTGATTTTCTCCATTATCAGCAAGTCTCATGATGAGATTGCAGTAGGTATCGTTTAGATGCTTTTCTTCTATAAGCGGATTGGTCCAGGTAAAACGCACTGGAACATGCTTGGAGTTAAAGAGTTTAATGGTGCGCTCAATCTCATTCTTGGGACAAAAGCCAAGAACTGTTCTGCCGCCATTCCAGATTGCTCCCGGAAATGTGCCGTATACACTTCCAACGCGATAATTATCATAAAAACTATTCGGAAACTCCCTCATCAGATCGATAAGAGTGCTGTTAAGATCCCTGAATACACTAAATCCAGGTAAATGCCAATAAATGTAATCCTTCATATTTTCCCCCAAAAGCCCCCAGTACATTAACTATAAGCCTGTAGTGCTCAGTTAATTTCATACATTTTTGAATGAAACATTCATGATATCATACTCAATTATATACGATTAGTCAGTTTTGAATGCACTCAAAAATGCTGATATTTGAGCATGTTTTCTATCACTTTTTCACGAATTTTTTATGCGTATTTTTTTGAACTATTTTTAGAATATAAAAACTTTGCTTCTTTATTGCGATAAAGTCTGTCAGAATAGACCAAAATGTGATAAAGTTATTAGCGTGTGCAGTTAATATCTTTTCTTTTTCTGCCATAACTTGAATATGATGATTCAAATCACATTTTTTTGAGATAGGAGACCAATACCATGAACGATAAGAAAATCGGAACAAAATGTGTACAGGCCGGATATACACCGGGAAACGGCGAACCACGTCAGATTCCTATTATCCAGTCTACAACTTTTAAATATGATACAAGCGAAGATATGGGTAAGCTCTTTGACCTGGAGGCTTCAGGCTATTTCTATACAAGACTTCAGAACCCAACTAATGATTATGTAGCAGCCAAGATTGCTGCTCTTGAAGGAGGATGTGCTGCAATGCTCACATCTTCAGGTCAGGCAGCTAACTTTTTTGCCCTGTTCAATATTTGCGAGTGCGGAAGTCATATCGTAGCTTCTTCATCTATTTATGGCGGAACCTTTAACCTCATAGCCGTTACTATGGCCAAGATGGGAATTGAAGTAACATTCGTTTCACCCGATGCGTCAGAAGAGGAATTAAATGCAGCATTTAAAGATAATACTCGTGCTGTATTTGGCGAAACTATCGCAAACCCTGCTCTTACAGTTCTCGACATAGATAAATTTGCCAAGGCTGCTCACAGCCACGGAGTTCCGCTTATAGTGGATAACACATTCCCTACTCCTGTTAATTGCAGACCTATCGAGTGGGGCGCTGATATTGTAACTCATTCTACAACCAAATATATGGACGGACATGGCGCAGGTGTAGGCGGTGCTATCGTTGATTCAGGCAACTTCGACTGGATGGCTCACGCAGACAAGTTCCCTGGTCTTTGCCAGCCTGATGATTCATATCACGGAATTACATATGCAGAGAAATTTGGTAAAGAAGGGGCTTTCATCACTAAGTGTACAGCCCAGCTCATGAGAGACTTTGGCAGTATCCAGTCTCCTCAGAATGCATTTATATTAAATCTTGGACTTGAGTCACTTCATGTTCGTATGCCAAAGCACGTTGAAAACGGACTTGCAGTTGCCAAGTTCCTTCAGTCTCAGCCAGGCGTTGTTAAGGTTAATTATCCCGGTCTTGAGGGAGATAAGTATTACGAACTTGCCAAGAAGTATCTTCCAAATGGTGGATGCGGAGTTGTTTCCTTCGAACTTGCAGGTGGACGCGCCGCTGCAGAGAGCTTTATGAAGAAGCTCAAGGTATTTGCAATTGAAACTCACGTTGCTGATGCCCGCTCCTGCTGCCTGAACCCGGCAACATCTACTCACCGCCAGATGACTGATGAACAGCTTGCTGCAGCCGGAATTCCTGCAGGACTTATCAGGATCAGCTGTGGTCTTGAAGATAAAGAAGACCTTATTGCAGATCTGGAGAATGCACTTAAATAACTACTCTGTGTAGTACCGGGCCTGAGACAAGAGGTGTTTGCTCAGATAGCGACACCTTTTGTCTCAGGCCACTTTTTTACCATATTCAAACATCGCTTTCTGTCTGCTTGCATTTCAACTGATCAGTTTATTCTGGCACAGGAATACTGATCAAGTGCGTGCCCTAAAAGTTCTATTATTCTGAGTTCGTCCACAGCATCATAAATAGCATTATGAACTTCACAATATCTGCTATCTCCTGAAAGCATCCTGGTTATTGGTTCAACTCCATAATTTGTCTTAAGACGACCGGTCTTACAACAAGGCATTTCTTCTGTAATTGCTCTGTTATACTGCTTGTAGGCAGCAAGTCTCATTATGTCATACCACTCAAACGCAGATAATTCCCTCAGATGCGAATAGTCAAACTTGGCATTGTAGGCAAATATTTTGGCTATATTGTTGTTTTCCAGAAACTGTACAATATCATTTAATGCCTCACTTCGAGAGCAGACAATTTCGCTATTTCCAATCGGTGCTGATATATTAGCAGCTCCTTTGAACTCATTACTGACACCCTCAGTCTGATTATTTCGCGTGTCCTTGTCTCCATAATTTTTACTATGGTAATTTATGACATTAGAGTAAATACCACCCACCTTGTATTCTGGATCAATTATGTAGTATCTGGTATCAACACATTTGAAACTATCAGCATCAGCAAGAGCTACACCAATTGACATAACTTCATCACGCCAGTTAGTCTCTGTATCTATAACCGTGATCAATTGGTTACTACCTATTTCTTTTGCCTTTGAATCATTCGTTTTTGGTTTGCTCGTATCCGGCTCTTTTGTTTTACTGTTCTTGAGCATTTCAAGGAAATCTAATGAAGCATTTGAATACATGTTTTCTTTCTCTTATTCTTTCGTATATTTATTATTGTTACTCACGCAATTCTGCATTAATACTCATTTTCCATCTTTTGCCCAATAAAAACAAGGAGTATATCTGATCAAGATAGCGACTAATATCATAAGTTTTTACATTGTACACAGATACTTAATGTCTTTAATGTAGGCTGCTATATCGAAGGGATGCTCATAATCTTCAAATGTCATAAGAAGATTCTTTCCCTGAATCAGTCCCCATTTCTCAAAATTTTTCATTTTCCAGAAAAATGAATCTCTATAGCTTTCTGAATCCATTTTACCAAAATGTTCTATATATACGATTTTTCTTTTCCTAACATTAAGAATAGTAAAATCCGGTCTAAAAACTACCTCTCCACGATATACATATGGGAGTTCATATTGGTAAGGAATTCCGTATCTCAGAAACGTATCCGCTAAGATAACCTCTGATTTAGATCTTACCGTCTCTCCCTTAGCAGTTGTAAATGCAAGATTTTCTACATGACTATGGGCTATATAGTCTTTACTCTGTTTGTATTTCTGTAATTGTTCTGTAGTTTTTCTAATCCATTCCGAAATGTATTCTTCATCATTTAGTTCATAGGGTGTGATCAATTTGCGTCTAGCCTCATTATACCCACTAGTGATGGTGTGAATACTACTATCTCTATAGGCTTGAGTTACATTATCAATTAATCCTGCCATAGGCTCCAGATAACGAATTACGTCCATGGCATATCCTTTTTGAGCAAGCTTCCTGGCAAGATCAATCTCTTTTGCATTTATATATGTACCTGAGCGATCAGATGAATTCTTGCGATAGTAATAGCATGGAGTTGATTTTGATCTAGTTATCCTCAGAGTTCCTTCCGGAGACTTTTCTATATCATTTTTTGCCTTTGACAAAATGTCATTTATACGCTTTTGCTCGTTAATTAATTCTTCTATGTTCATTTTAGTCTAAGTACTGCTCCGCTTTCTTTTATATTCTTACTATTGGTACGTATACTCGATATCAGCAGAATAATAAAAACGGTAGACATTTTGCTTTCATTCTAATTTATTAATCTGATAAATCCATGTCATAGAAGAATTCTATGTCTTACCAAATATAAGAACTAACTGTCATCGGTACAAATGACACCAATTATATAATTTAATCAATATGTTTTGGTGGAATGTGCATTTGAAGGTCAGATACAGACGCACACTATCTAAGAAACATATAGAAATTGAAAAGTAGTTTACTCCATCTCGGACCATGTTGTCAACAGAAGACTTAATAGTCATAATCGATTTATTTGATTTTACTTGAATGTTTACTGAAGGAATTAGCCGAAAATTGTAAAGTCACGTACAAGTGGCTAATGAAATATTGATTTTCCCAACCCATCATAAGCCTCAATTACTCTATTGCCATAAATGTAGCTTATAATCTCAGAAATATTCAAGAGTTCCATCAGCCTCATTCACTGTGTAATCCTTTATGTGGCTGAAAAAAAATTGTCCACATAATTTACTTTTTAGCCTCATTTGGACTTTCTATACTTCTGTGGCTAAGCAGATTCAGATCTTTCTCAATTTGCTATTAGCCGCATTATGACTATCTAAACTTTTGCGGCTAACTCGCTTCAAGTCTTTACTTATTTGCATTAGCCGCAATGGTCCCTTCAATATTCATGCGGCTGACAGGTATCATTGCTTGCCGCTCTTGTGCAACAGAAAGCCCCAGCGCTTCTGCCAAAGGCATCTAACGCTGGGGTATATCCTTATATCAAAACTATTTCTTCCAACAAACCTATAGAATCTTGAATCTCTCTAGAAAGTCTTATTATTACTCCACTACACCAAATCCAAGAATAGCAAATTTCTTGTTCTCCATGCCTGGAGCCATCTTGATTTCTATTACATGTGAAGCTGATTTATTCTCGTCAAATAAAATTACTGCGTTGCAGTGAGTCCAGCCAACCTTGAGTGGATCAGCATCCATCACCTTCTTATCATCGACATAAACTTCTGCAGTACCGTAAACAGTGCTTCCGGAATCCTTAAACAAAAGAAGAAGTTTACTGCATGTGATCTTCATTTTAAAACTTGCGTTATCTATAGCCTCATCTGATGCGCTGTCAGAATTCTGAACGCTCTTTGGTAAATGAGCCCAGTTATATGGGAACTCAGGAACAGGCTCAATGTTTGTATCCATCTCGACCATCTGAAGTTCCTTATCGATGTTGTTAAAAGAGCCTTCTTCAAGCATGCTGATGTGATACTTTTTCTTAAGTCTTGCAAGCTCGTGTCTGTCGATTAGTTCAACATTCTCAAAATCAGCACCGATTATAGGCTGAATCTTGGAAAGCTCAGTCTCATCTATTCCTGTATCAAGGCTTGTAGCTTTGCCGTTTACTTCATCCATAAGATGGATCAGGCAATCGCTCATGATCTGGTGTCCCAGATTACTTGGATGATAAACATCATAGAAGAACTGATTCTTGGATATTACTCTTCCATCCTCAGGAAGAAGGTTAAACTGTGGTGTTACAGCATCCATGATACTAACCATAGGAATGTCGTAGCGTACACCAACCGGGCCCAGTCTGTCCTGGAGGTTCCAGTCAAAAGAGAATACGGCAAAGAGTAACACTACAGCCGGCTTCCATGGAAGTGCAAGTGCCTTACGCACAAGGCTCTCGTAGCAAACACCCTTGGTCTCATCTCCTTCATCATTAACAGCAAATTCAATTACAATAAGATCAGGCTTTCTCACGCCTCCTCTTAGGACATCTCTTTCAAATCTGACCATTCCAAGCTCTGAAGGGGTTCCGCCGACACCTGCCTTAATAAGTGTCACCTGACCGCCATTAGCGTATTTCTTTTCAAAGTTCTCTGCAAATACTCTGGGATAGCACTTTTCATGAATTGGAATCGCTCCTGCTCCCTGAGTAATTGAACCACCGATAAATCCAAGTGTTACATCCTCGCCTTTTCCTGCCTTTTGAAGAACCTTTTCAAGTCTTGCAGTATTTCCCATCTGCATAAGACTGTGGCTGATCATGTCAGAATAGTTCTTTGATTCAAAATCAACCATAGATTCCATGGGCTGGATTGGTGCAACAAATCCGTTATTAAGGTAGAATCTTACATCTACGGATGCCTGAATACCAGGTGTTGGGAACTCAAATCTGATCTGACCGGGTTCCTTGTCTGACTCCTTCCAATCAACGTCAGACATTTTGATGATTCTCTCCATTCCATCCATCTCGAAATCGAGGGTTATCTGTGTCGATGTTGGATCGCTCTGAGTTGCTCCATACATCTGAAAAACAAATCTTACTTTTTCTTCTTTGACTCTGCCTGATACACTTACTCCAATTGAATGTACCATTTTCCTAAAGCCTTCAGTAGTCTTGAGAAGACCAAGCATATAGTCATCTGTTATATTTCCAGAAAGCCTCGCTGCATCAATGAGTCTTCCATCACTTTCGTAAATAAATTGTATGCCTCTTCCGTCAGGCTGAGGTGCACCATATATTTCTTTACCCTGCATTATAAAAAAGAATGGTTTCTTCTTGATAGGATCCTTAGGTGCTTTGGGTCCTCTTACTTCAACTGCGTCCATCTTAAAATTTCCCCTTAATTAGTAGTTCGTTAATACATATCTAATATTCGGTTACACAATAAATTCATGATATATGTAACATGTACCTGGTGCGGATCAATTTCCCATAAGATAAAAATATAAGGCGGCGCCAAACGACGCCGCCTCAAAAATCCTTTATTAAAACCCTATAAAAGCTCTAATTATTTGTTAGCTTCGTCAACATAAGCCTTCCATGTATCACGGATAGCTTCAACCTGCTCTGATACTACAGCGCCAGGTCCAATGTTCCATACGAAGTCAGAACCAAGGTTAAGGTTAGGAACCATTCCGTGGAATGCAACTGTTCCCTTTTCTGTCATCATCTGGATTGTCTCATCAACTGCTCTCTCATCGAACTTACCGTTTCTAGCTGTTGAAAGGTATCCGTTGTAATCAACGTACTCAGCAGCTGGAGCGTTTGTCCAGAGGTTCCAAGCAAATGCAAGCTTCCAAGCCTTGTCTGCATCATAGCAAGCAGGGATAGCAACTGGGTTGTTTGACCAAACGTTGATGTAGTCGTTCATCTTAGGTCCCTTAGGGAACATTACGAAACCAATTTCATCCTGCATATCCTCAAGGAAGTTACCTGGGCATCCAGCGTACTCATCCTCTACAAGGAATGCTGCCTGACCGTTAAGGAACTGCTCTTTGTAGTAATCCCACTCAGCACCCTCTGGGTTAGCTACTTCTGCATCATACTTATCAAAGATGTTAACTGTCCACTCAAGAGCTTCAAGTGTCTCAGGTGACTCAAGGTTGTATACGAACTTTCCGCTAGCATCCTTGTCGATGTAAGAACCGCCGTTTGAGAAAACAGCTTCTGTTGTCATAACACCTTCGTTAAGTGTAAGACCATAGATATCTACTGTACCATCGTTATCCTTATCCTGCTGAACCTTTGAGAGAAGGTCTTCGAACTTATCCCATGTCCATGTTCCATCAGCCTGCATATCGTAGATAGATTCAGGATCGATACCAGCCTCTGTAAGGATTCTCTTGTTGAAGTAAACGCCTGTACGTGCCTCTGAATAGCCAGCGAACATAGCGTAGATTGCATCTCCCTTACCATACTGCTCGTGAAGAAGGTTTCTCTGGAACTTGTCCTGTGAGAAATCAAGGCAATCAAGTGTAGAAAGGTCATACATAAGACCGTTAGCCATAGCAGATGTGATAGCTGGATCATCACGAAGTGTGAAGATATAGTTCTCATCGCCACCTGTTGTAGCATAATCTACGAAATCTGTAGGTGTTGAACCCCAGTCAGACATAGCTGTCTGTGTAAGTGTGAAGTTGTATGTCTCCTGAAGCCAATCATGGTAATCCTTAACAGCCTCTTCATACTCATTCTGTGGTTCTGTTGGATCACCTGACCACCAGTCGCGGATAACAATTTCCATACCACCAAGATCTACTGGGTTGCCATCTGCATCTGTGATAACCTGATATGGGTCATACTCGTCAGATGGTGCTTCCTCAGCAGCTGCCTCTGTTGTAGCTTCTGCTGTAGCTGTCTCAGCTGTTTCTGTTGTTGTTTCAGCTGGCTGCTGTGTGTCTGTTGATGCTGGTGCTGTCTCAGCTCCGCATCCTGCCATGCTTGTGAGCATAGCTGCTGCTGCGATAGCAGCTGTTGCTTTTGTTGTTAGAGACTTTCTCATACTCTAATCCTCCTTGTTAATGTAATCCCCTTAGGATATGTTTAACGAAAAAACTACTAACTTATATTATAAGTTTGTGCATGTTTTTCCGATAACCAACTATTGCTATTTTATTCCCACACTTCTCAAATATTGCTAAAATTACATTTTTATACCAGTAGCAGCAATACTCTCTACGAATGATCTCTGAGCGAAAAGGTAAAGAACGATAAGTGGAACGATGATCATAAGTGTTCCTGTTGCAAGGATACAGTTAGAATAAGCAACAGAAATTGTAGTCTTAACACCGTTAATTCTCTGGATATAAGCACCAAGGCTGTCTACGATTCTTGAAAGGCCTGTGCTGACAAGCTTGGTATTTCCAAGGAACATTCTGGAATAGAATCCGTCTGTCCACTGCCATACAAATGCGAAAAGGAAGCAAGATGTAAGGATTGGTGTTGCCTGTGGAAGCATGATCCTGATGAATGTCTTAAGTGTTCCGCATCCGTCTACATAAGCGGCCTCTTCAAGGTCTCCGGGGATGTTACGGAAGTACTGACGGATCATGTAGATATACAATCCATTCTTAAGTCCCATGCAGCCTGCACTCATCAGATAGTAAGGAATCTTGGAACCACGGAGGTTAATGCTTTCTCCGGTGATAAGTTTGAATATTCCTAAGATATCAAAGTATCTAAAGTGCAAGTGAAGTGAGCTGGCAATTGTCTGTGGTGGAATCAGGATTACAAGAATAACCATTACGAACCAGAATTTCTTAAGCGGAAATTCGAATCTTGCAAATCCATATCCAACAAGTGTACAAACTGCAATCTGAAGAGCAGCGATTGTGAATGAAATAAGAAGTGAATTAAGTACTGCGCTCTTGTAGCTCATAAGTTCAGCTGCAAGTCTGTAGTTTGCAGTTGTGAAATGCTCAGGGATTGAAACTACTATAGGGTTATACAGGTCTTTTTCTGTCATAAAGCTGACAGATATCTTGTTGAAGATTGGCTGAAGGATCAGGAAGCACATTCCGAATAAAAGAATGAATCTTATAATGCTTACTGCTCTCTCCATAACTACTTTCTGAAGCAGATAACCACCAGAGAGTTTATTTCTTTCCCAAAATGTTAATTTTTTGAATTCAGTTGTATTTTGTACATTAGTCATAATAATAAACCCTCTTAGAAATCAGGAATGATGTTACTCCTACGAATGCCAGAACTATCAAAAAGTAAATCCATGACATCGCTGATGCATTACCATACTGCTGCTGATCGATCATTACCTTCTGAATCTTCTTAATAACTTCGTTATCAGTTCTCATACAGAAATCAACTACTGTGTAGAGCCAGTTTACAAGGAACAGTGAACTGATCATTGGGAATGTGATCTTCCAAAGGCTCTCCCACTTTGTACATCCTTCTATATCAGCTGCCTCATACATACTTGATGAGATTGTCTGAAGTCCTGACAGGAAGATGATGATCTGAATACCTGATGAAAGAGCTACATCATAAATATTATCTATAACTTCGAATACCTTCTCATAAGCTCTTACACCAATACCTGCTGTTCTGAGGACTTCCTCAAGAGCATCTGTAACACTTATGCCCTGAGTTGTCTGCTCAATTGTCTGTGCAAGCTGATCCATAAGCTGGTTGTTAGATTCAAGTCCGATGATAACGCCGGAAGAAAGAATAACCGGTAGGAAGAAAATCGCTCTTACAAGTGCTCTTCCCTTGAACTTCTGATTGAGGATCAGCGCTACGAAGAAGCTAAATACTATGATTGCCAGGGAATAAACCATCATTCTGGTTATTTCTTCCCACAGAAGTCTGTTATATTCAGGATCAACCCTGAAAGCGAATATGTAGTTTGTAATACCATTCAGAGTCTTTGTAACGTTTCCGGCTGCAAGATTAACCTCACAGAAACTCATGTAACAAGACTCGAAAAGCGGCTTGACCATAAAGACCAGAAAACCGATTATGAACGGAGATATGAAAAGATATCCCGATATAGCCTTACGCTTTTGCAAGCCGGCTAACTTATTCTTTTGTTTACTCATGATAAATGCCTCTCTTATCTTTTGTTACTGGCCATTTCTGACCAGTAACTTATGTGACTATCTTGTTACAACGTAATCTCTTGCAGGAACCTTAACGCCGTCTGCAGTGTAATCACTGTATCCATAGTTAACATATACCTTGGTTCCATCTGCATATTCTGTGCAGGATACATCAGATGTAAGGTTGTCATGACCTGTCATTTCCTGATTAAAGGTATGACCAAGCTCCTTGTTGTATCTGGTGTAAATGTTTACGAGGTTATCTTTAACAGCATCGAAGTATGCTCCGTAGTACTGTGTGTAAAGAGTCTTCTGAGTTGCAAAAGAGCTTTCGTTCATGAGTTCGAAGCAAAGGCCTGCGCCATACTCTGCTGAATAAAGGATCTCATTTTCCATGTTTCCACATGTGTTGATTGCTCTTCCTGTGTAATCAACTCTTCCGTGTACTGCAAGCTGGTAGAAAGGAATGCACTCATCAATTATTGTGTACTCGCTTCCTCTAAGGTCCATGCCTGTAACCATCTGGCAGAATGGAACTGCATAGTCATTACCCATGTTGATCATAAGTGGAGTTCCATTGTTATTGTAGTTTTCAAGCTTGGCAACCTGTTCATTCAGAACTGCCTCTCTGCTGTATGTCTTTTTCTTATAGAAGTCAGATGAGAGGTCCATTCCTAGATCCTGGAATGATGCACCTGCGCCATATTTCTGTGAAGCTTTTACAAGGTTGTCTGCATACTTGTTAGCAACGTCTGTGTGAAGCAGGAAGTACTTGTGGTCTGCATTTTCTCTCTGTCCGTATGTTACATTACTGTACTCATACAGCTCAGCTCTCTCTTTACTGATGAACTTAGCAGCATCTCTATATGAGAAGAAACCATCTAAAATATTGCTGTTAAATGCGTACTGTGTAATTCCATTGAGGTAAACTGTGTTACCATTTGCTTCTGCAGTGCTTATCAGATTCTGAAGATCTTTTTTGCTTCCAAGGGCTCCAACTGTCTTGGTCTTGGAAAGAACCTTCTGCTGAACACCACCGTTGCACCAGCCTGAAAGCTTAACGTGCATATTTGTAAGGCCTGCTGCTGTAAGCTGATCAAGAATATTTGATGCTTCTGAATAGCTTGTAAGCTTAAGTGGTCTTGAAACAGGAACACCAACAATCTGTTTAACCTTATCGATGGCACCAACCATCTCGATTGCTACAGGAGTACTTGTATCACTTACAAGATCAAGGTATCCTGCGTATTCCTTCTGTAAATATTCGCCATATGTCTTGGCCATATCTACATAGCTGCCTGAGTTAACAAACTTGTATCTCTGAGTAATTGTTTCATCAGGAAGGTCTGTTGCGTACTCGTAGATTTCACTGTTAGCAATATCACCTACGTCGTACTGCTCTCTCTGACAAACGCTGTACTTGGCATTTACGAAGTTGTAGCTGTGATTCTTACCAGCGATATCTGCCTGGATTGAAGCATAACTTCTGCCGTTTTCCAGAATACATACAAAGGAATCATTTCCTTCTGAAATACCATATACTCCGTAGTAAGCTCTTGTATTGTGTACTACCGCATCTCTTGAAAGACACATGTCCCAACCATATACGTTAGTGTAGTAACTACTCTGTGATGTCTTACCATTATTGAAGTTTATGATTGCTCCGCCGCCTTCAGGAACCAGCATGAAGCCCTGATCCTCAGGTCCGCCAGCTCCGAAGTACGGAAGTGGAGTTACAGTGTAAATAGGTGTCTCAGGATCGAAGTCCAGATCTTTAAATGGAACTTCTACAACCAGGTCTTTTCCGTCAAGCTTATAAATAACGCTTGCGTTGAAAACAGGTGTGTCTGATGAAGAAGATGAAAAATCCAGTTCCTTATCAGCAAGGTAATCATCATATGTATATCCTGCTGCTTCGAACTTATCCTGAATTGTCTTACGTACGTTATCCTTGGTTCCTGAACGAAGTACATAGATAACATCTGTCTCAAGTACGGGATAGCTTGCAAGGAGCTCATCCTTGTTATCCTTTGGTGTCAGTTTGTTGATATCGTACTTTTTGTAGTACTGCTTGATCAGATCTACTTCTTTTTTATCAAGGTTACCCATGAACTTTTCGAAGTTTGTCTTGGTGATTACAGGAGGAATTGTGAACTCCTTCTGGACACTACCAAGTGAGTAGTTAACTCTGATCTCATTCTCTCCGGGAACTATCTCATAAATTCCGTTCTGAGCACTGAAGGCAAAAGAGTTATAAGTTGTTTCAAGTCCCTGTGTGATTGAGTAGGACAGGATAAATGGAGACTGAAGGTAGTTTTTCTGATCATCAAGGGCTGCTGTATCTTCTGCTGCATCCTTGGGATTTGAATACCAAACCTTGCCGCTGTCCTTAACTTCAACAGTGAACTCTGTCGTTGCCGGATCCATTGTAAGCTTGAGCTGTCCGTTATCGATAACTACCGGCTTATCATTGCCATCAAAGGCATATGGTGGAATCGGTTCCTTAACCTCTGTAGGAGCTTTTGTATTTATTACATAAAGAGCAGCTCCAACTATTATCAAAAGAACTATGATTGAAGGGAGAAGTTTTAAAAAGCCCTCCAATATTTTTTGAGTAAATGCATTCTGCTTTTTATTTTTATCTTTTTTCAACTTGGTCACCCCTTCATTCCTACATTCGGAACATCAATTCTTTTGCCAGGGAAATGAAATACGCAACTCCCTGTGAAATCATGCTAAAGAAGATCATCAGAATAAAGATCATGACTAGCATTGCAAACAGTGTAGCTACAGTAAACAAAAGGTTCTTGCCGGCTGAGTACTCATGAATCTGTCCCATGGCTGCTATTACCAAAAGAGCTGCCCAGACAAGTGATAAAGCACTTACTACGCTGTAAAATTCGGCTTCGTCTACTGTTACAAAGTTACTGAAAATCATAAGTGGGAACTGGATGAGCGGATAAGGAGTAAGTGCATAGCATGTAGCCATGTAAACCTGTCCGAGCCTTCCTTTACCATCAAACAAAGTGGTAAGTCCCCAGTTACCTACAACCCAAAGAGCCAATGGGAAGAGGATACTTGCAAGGTAGAGGAAAATATTCAAATCTTCCCAGTAAACCTGAATGAAAAGGAAACTAGTAAATCTCAGCTTGAGAACACGGATCAAAAGTGTAAGGAAAAGAATCGTGTTGGCAGCTGCATAAGTTCCTCTCTTTTCGTGAGTCAGATCCCAGAAACCATCTAGTGGATGCGTAATGCAATAGAACGCAAATTTCAGGGAGTCAAAATATTTATCTTTAGGATTATCTAATTGTTTTGTATTTGCTATCATATTTCTCACCCTTTTTTCTCTAGAACAAATATATCTGCTGTATCTATCTCATGTCTGATTGCCTTGACCTTGCCAATTGATAGAGGAACAAGGAACAATAACAGTATTACCAGTACTATCCAGAAGATGTGCTCTTCTACCCAGATTTTTCTGTACTGCTTATATGCTTTGGAATAGTTTTCCGCATCATACTTAAGTTCAAAGTACTTCATAGCTTCTTCATACTGTTCCTGACGAAGAAGTGATCTTCCGATTCCGATGTAAGCAAGATCATAGTTACCATTCTGGTTCATAACTTCCTGCCATGCTTCTCCGGACTCTTCGTACTTACCTTTATCGAAGTCTTCGATGGCTTTATATACAAGCTCTCCGAACTGTGTAGGAACAAAGGCTGTGATTGAGCAGTCAAGACTGTCTACTACGTAGAGCTCGTGACCTACATGATCGATAGCTGAAGGTCTTCTGAAGTAACCATCCATGTTACCGTTACCACCAAAGGCAAACACCATGCGGCCCTGATCATCATAACCAAAAAGTCTTCCTCTGTTACGGTCAAGACATACATAAATGTCATTGTCCATTACAGTTACGTCTGTGAGTATTGATGGACCCTCATAACCACCGCCGGATCCCAGATAAAGATCTCCGCCTACTGACCAGTCACCGTTAGAAACAAGGATGTCGCTACCAAGAAGGTTTAATTTTCTAACAGCATTTTCATCGTCATGTGCCTGATCTTCTGTACGAGCTTTTGTTGCATATATGAAGCCTTCATAGTCCATGAAGATGTTCTCATACTCTGTAGGAACGAAGGATTCCATCTTGGCTCTCTGTTCCTGAGAAGCGAGTTTCTTCCATATATAATCTGTCCAGTCAAAAGATACCGGTGTAGCTCCTACAAATCCTGAGAAAGTACCATCATTCTCATATTTGATAAGACCTTTGTTGATACCTGTCGCTATACAGTAAACACGTTCTGCTGTATCAACTGCCAGCTTGGTTGGCTGGAATACCAGCTTAGGATCAAGTGTGTTATCTGTTGGTTTAACAAAGTCCATTATATAATTTAGATCTTTGTCAGCCTTAATAATTCTTGCATTCCCATTATCAGCAATGAATATATTTCCATCCTCTGATATAGAAACATCTGTCGGGTTATTGAGAGTAGAAGGATTTGCCCCCTTAATGGAATCAATTATTCTTACTACTTCCATCTGCTCAGGTGAAACCCTGTTAAGCTCTATTATTCTGTTGTTTCCACTGTCACACAAATAAAGTGTATTGCCATTTGCAAATAATCCCTGAGGATTCTTGAGCTTGGTATCAAGGCCAAGTTCAGTAGATGTGAACACTTTGCAGGAGTTGTAAAAGTCTGCACTGTCCATGTAATCGCCCCAGTAGTCATAGTTGTATGTGTAACTACCTTCGTTTGTGTTGGCCTTAACCTGAAGTGGCTGAAGAAATGCGGATGCTATCGCAAGTATTGCCATTCCAGTTCTTAAAAAGAAATTCTTTTTACGCATATGCATTCAACCTTTCAAATTAGTCCTTAAGTCCTGAGCTAGCCATTGTCTCGAGGATCTGGCTCTCAGAGAATACGAAAATCAAAATAGGAACTATCATTACTACTACAAGAACCGCAGCTCCCTGACCTGTTCTTGCGATACCACCACTCTGAATCTGCTGAAGTGCAAATACGAGAGTTTTCTTTTCCTCAGAGTAGATGTATGTTGATGCCTTGTTGTTCCACAAGCCCTGAACAGAGAAGATGATAAGTGTCATCCATGCAGGCTTAACGTTTGGCATAACAATCCTTGAAAATACTGTCCACTCATTTGCGCCATCAATCTTGGCAGCTTCGATAAGTGCTGTAGGAAGTCCTTCCATGAACTGTTTCATAAGGAAGAGTCCCATCGGTGAAGCAAATGCCGGAATGATGATTGCCCAATAAGTATCGATCCAACCGAGCTTGTTCAGGATCAGGTAGTTAGGAATTGCTGTAACCCAACCTGTGAACATCATAGCTACTGTTACAATCTTGAAGAATGTCTGGTTTCCGGGGAATTCGTACTTGGCAAGTACGAATGCTCCCATTGAAGCTATGATAAGATGTCCTGCTGTTCCAACAAATGTAATAAATACTGTGTTGAACAGGTATCTTGTAAATGTAACCCATGACTTACCCATTGTTACAAATAAGTCTGAGAAGTTATCAAGTGTAGGATGCTGTGCGAAAATCTTAGGCGGGAATTTGAACAATTCATCCAAAGGCTTAAGAGCACTGCTCACTGCATATATGATTGGGAATGCCATTACAAAGGCAACCAACAACAGGAAGAAGTAAAGTGCTATATCGCCAGCAATTGATCTATTTGGCTTTCTTTTCTTAATTATTTTTGCGCTCATATCAAGTACCAACTCTCCTTAACAGACTCTGGATTGCCTTGTTGCAAAGTATCATCATAAGGAACAGGATTGTAGCTATTGCACAGGCATAACCCATTTCAAATCTTGAATAACCATAGTCAAACAGGTGTGTTACGATGGTACGTGCAGCGTAGTCCGTACTAGGATATCCGCAAAGAGCCATTGTTACATCTGCAACACCGAAAGAGGAAGTGATTGTCATAACTGCACCGAACATAAGCATTGGCTTCATGCTGGGAAGAGTGATGAACCACAACTCCTGCCATCTGTTCTTGATTCCATCCATGTATCCGGCTTCGAACATTGATCTGTCGATACCCTGAAGTCCGGCTACGAATGAAAGGAATCCGGTTCCCAAACTCATCCAGAGGATAACGATCATACATATAGGAAGCATGTACTTAGGATCGATGAGCCACAACCTTGCTGTATCAATGATTCCCAGATTCATCAGGAATGCGTTTACATATCCGTATGCATCACCTCTGAAGAAAACAGAGAAGATTACATAGCAGTTACCTGCAATGGAAGGGGCGTAGAACACGATGACCGCGATACTTCTGATCCATACGGGTAGCTCATTTATGAGCCAGGCAAAAAGGAAGGATAGAATATATCCAAGGGGGCCTGTGATCAGAGCTATCATCAACGTGTTCTTAACGCCTATCAGAAAGATATCATCCTGGAGAACCAGAGAGATATAGTTCTGCAATCCTATGAACCGAGGAGGTTCAAGTATGTTGTAATATGTGAAGCTGTAGTAGATAGATGCTACTACAGGGAACACATAGAACATCGTGAACAGTATTGCATATGGTGCCAGGAAGAGGTAACACATCTTACGGTTCTTGGCCTTCTTCCAGGCTACGTTTATATTATGTTTGCGAAGTGTAAAATACTTCTGAAGATATTCCTTCATCACCTTATCTCCCAATAAACTTGTTCTTTAGTCAACCGGCATACCAAATTCGATACGTTTCTTCTTGATCTCTTCGTCGATCAGGATTGAATAGTCGATAATTGTTTCTCTGGAATCAACTTTTTCATTTATAACCTTTCTGATCGCATTGGAAATATGTCGGCCAGTGAAGTATCCACCGGGAACCTCTCTGATTCCTACTGTGTTATCCCACTGTTCATCAAGAACCTTGATGTCCTCTGTACTCCAGGAGAGATTTGCGAATGCATCTCTGTTTGCTGTTGCATATCTTGCGGATGATCCCAGAAGAGCTTCGATCTCACGACCAAATCTAACCTGTGTATCAGCCTTAGCCCACCACTTCATGAATTCCCATGAAGCAAGTCTGAGAGCTTCATCATCAGTCTTGATCATCATTGTTGCGCTTCCTGTGATAAAGTCTGATCTGTCAAGATACTGTTTGCCATTTGCATCTTTTCTGTAGGTTCCAGGGATAAGAGTGAAATCCCAAAGTCCTCTGATCTCAGGTGCTGAAACCATCAGTGTGTTGTAAGTAGAATAAGGAGCAATTCCTATTGGCATTTCTCCTGAACGGAATCTGCTTACGAAGTCATATACTGTAGGGATACCATAATCATTAAAGTATCTTACATAATCATCAAATGCTGCCACACCGGCTTCTGTGTTAACAGTTGTCTTGGTTCCTTCCTCATTGTACATGTCTCCACCGTACTGATAGAGAAGCGCGAAGTACATTGAAAGGTCTGGTGCGTTTGACATTATTGATGTAGATGCTGCTGCAGCTCCGCTACTTCCTGCTGCTGTAGGAATACCTACTGAAAGGTTGTTACCCTGAATTGTAGGAAGGAGCTCAATAAGTTCTTTCCATGTATTTGGAACTTCAAGTTCCATTTCTTCAAGTACGTCTTTTCTATAGAACATTACGTTGAAGGTCTGTGTCTCAGGAATTCCGTAAATGTGTCCGTCTAATCTGTACTGTTCATAAGAACTTTCTGAGTAGTGACTCATTACTTCCTGCCAGCCATCAAACTGTGTAATATCTTCTGCTGCACCTCTGAGTGCGTAGTTAACCGGCTGATCTGCACCAACTGAGAGAACTACGTTTGGTCCACGTCCTGCAAGTACTGCATTAAGAAGTGCGCCCGGATCAACGATCTCTACGTTAACTTTGACTCCTGTTGAAGTAGTAAAATCATCATCAACCATTGTCTTTAAGATTGTTCCCTGATCACGTCCTGTAAGTACCCAAACCTTGACTACCTGATCAGAAGACTTTTCATCATATACATCACCGACTGAGTTGTAATCTACAAAGAAGGATGCGATGAAAGATTTGATCTCATGTGCTGTCTTTGTAAAGAAGTTTGCCTTGTCCTTCTTGGGTGTAACATCTGTTCCTGAAACTACGATGTAATCTACATCCAGTTTAGTTTCACTTAAGTTAAGTGAAGCAGTACCAAGTGAAGTGATGTTATCCTTAAATGTTGTAAACTCTGTAGTAATTTTCTGTGGTTTATTGCAGAATCTTTCAAGCTGCTGTGCTATTGTCTGAGCTGTGGCGATGTTATCTGCCATCTGTCCTGAGTACTCAACCATGTCATCAACAATCTTGTAAAGTCTCTTGGACTCAAGTTCCATTGCCTGCATGATCTCAGGATATGTTGTATCAATGTGATAATCTCTGTATACATCAGGTGAAGCTCCTGTATATACAAGGATTCTTCTGTAAATCTGGTTAAGTCTGTAAGTAGAATCTTCCATTTCCTCAAGGATTCCACCCATTCCGCCAAGAGTTGCCTCAAGTCTTATTGTGTGCTGTCCCTTTGTGAGGTAGAAGTTAAATGGAGTTCCGTCCTCACTTGCCAGATCCTTGCACTCCCAATCGTTCTTGTAATCAAAAGCGATTTCAGAAAGATCAGCAAATGGAACCTCTCCATCGATAAGTACTGTTCTGCTTGATACAGATCCTCTTGAGTAGTTCTGTCTTGCTTTTACCATGATGTTGTAGTAACCATCTTCAGGTACTTCAAAGTTCCACTCAATCCACTGGCCTGAACTTCTCCAGGCTTCTCCACCAACGTAGTTAAGAACTGTTGTTGTTACGCTGTTAGGAACTGTGGTTGGCGAGGAACGGTCGTATTTAGCATATAAGGAGGACTCAGATCTGAGAGTCGAATCCTCGCCCTGTACCACCAAATTGAATTTTGCAGCTGTATCAGATCCTGCGTTCTGTGGCTGAGCTGCAAGATATTCCTCGTAAGTAGGTTTATCCTTGATCGCCTTAAGTTCTACATTAGATAGAAGCATCGGCTCGTTATCAGCTATAAATGTAAGCTTGTTGTCGCCCTTTTCAAAATAGAATACATAAGGCTCAGCAACAAATCCCATATCATCTTTGAAGTAAGCTTTCTGCCAACCGAAGTATTCAACCTGACGAGGTCTTATTTCATTGCCCTGGTTATCAACCTTGACATCGCCACCGTCCATCCACATTCTTGTGAAAGAAATGTTTCTGGCATCTTCAAATGGAAGCTCGTCGTTGATCATTACAGTTCTCTCAGCAGGAACTCCTCTGCTCTCTGTGATCTTATAATCAATGAAGAGTCTGTACATTCCGGCCTGTGGAACATTTACGTTCCATGTAACCTTTGAACCGGTATCAGTAAAAAGAGCATCCTTCTTGTCATCAGTAGCAGCCTTTTCAACTCTGACTGTTCCTTCAGACTCATAGTCAAAGAGGTCAACCTTTACATCGTTTGCAGGGTGCGCATCCTTTTGATGTTCGTTTATATACCCTGTATAGGCTCCTACTCTTTCCATGCCTTCAACTTCCTGTGAAAGATCAACTCCTTCATATTTATCATGGAAGTCTGCTTTCTCTCGTCTTGTCAAAACAAGACACAGGCAAATGATTGCCGCCAAAATACCAAGTACGATCAATAATTTTTGTAAAGTCTTATTCATATTTTTAAGTCCTTTAGTTAGTTTCTGCAAAAACCCAAAATGCAGGTTTTGGCTTGTACAGATCATCGAACAGAAGTGGGCACTGTGCTTTTTCTTTGTTACTGCCACCGCCTACTGTAGATCTGTGCTGCAGCCATGAATACTTGTCAACTGTTCCCCAGAAGGTAATACCTGTCACATTCACACCGGAGTTTTGAACTGATTGAAGTGCATAATACTGAAGGTTGTATGTCTTACGCATCTTCTCATATTCTTTTTCCTTAGCTTCAGGACTGCCATCGTAGTCGTCACTGGAGCTCAGATCCCATTCTGTGATCTGAATGTTTCCTACTACATCGCCGTAGGCCTTGGCAGATGTCTCGACCTCTGTGTAGGAAGGAGAATCAACTCCGTAATGTCCCTGCATTCCCATCGCTGTTATTCTGGTTCCTGTTCCAGGCTCGCCCTCCTGCTCCTTGACCTCTTTCAAAAGAGCTACAATTCCCTCTCTCTTCTTGGCCATACACTCGTTGTAGTCGTTGTAGTACAGCTCAAGATCTGCCGGAGCATATTTGTTGGCGTATTTAAATGCATTTATAATGAACTCTTCGCTTTGGTAAACGTGCCACCAGCTGGAGTTATTACCATGTGTATCATTTGAGAGGTCTTCGTTTGGATTCTCATTGTCAGTTCTGTAAGTTCCCGTTGCATCTGAAACTGCTTCATTGACAACATCCCATCCATAAAAAAGATCTTTATATGGACTATCCTCTCCGGTGAAATGAGTAAGGACTTCTCTTATATACCACTCCTGTCTCTTATCCATTTCCTCTTTGGAAACATATGGTTTGGTCTTGTCGTAATCCTGATGAAAAAACCATTCAGGTGTCTGTGAATGCCATACAAGTACATGGCCTCTGACTTTTATCTCCCTGTCCGGATGTACCTCATTCCACTTAACGAATTTATTAAGTATCTTTTCCGGATTATCAAAATTCAGGACCGGAACCATTATTGTTTCTCCGTTAAGCTCAGCTTCCTGTGTTCCCGGACATTTTCCATTGCTGTATCCGAAAAGTGAATCCGGTTTGAGTTCGTTTCCAAGAGTAACTGCATTAAAATGTGTTGTGACCAGATTCCATAATGGAATGTCCCATGGTTCCTTGCCTGTGATCGCACAACCGATCCGACATCCCATCTTTTGTTCAACGCAATCTCTCAGCGCCGGCACGTTGTCCTCATCGCCCTCCTGCTCGCTCGAACTGGATTCTGATGATGCATCCGTTACATCTTTATTCGATTCTTCTGTGGAAGTACTGTTAAGTGAATTATCTGACGTTGCTGAAATGCTCTCCGCTTCCGATACCGCCGCTGATTGATGATCCGTGGTCCCCCCACAGGCTGTAAGCGTCAGCATCACTGAAGCTGCCATGACAGCAACTAAAGATCTGCCCTGTTTATACACTTCTTTTTGCCTCCCAGTAATTAATACTCAAAACTTGCTACCATCGACCCCCATCGACAAGTATAAGCATAAAGGCTTTGGGCGGCTGTCGCTTACCAATTTTTGCCTGACTATTTGCAGATGTTGCTTTTTACAGTCAAAAAATGCGGTGTCTTTTTTGTGCATTTTATACAAAATGACAGCCTAAAATTAGACGTCGTTTATTTAATGTGAGCATTAATTGATTAGGAATAGCAATATTTGATAAGAATGATTTTTTAGAAAATGTTATTATTTTATAGACAATTATTGACAGTGTGGTTATTTATGGTTGTAATAGCGTTCGCAATATTTTAGCAAATGGGGTGCATGATATTGCGCAATACTCATATTGAGTATCGTCACCGCTACCAGTTGTTATTTGATTTAAGGGAGGGAATCACAATGGTCAAACAATCAGGCAGCAATGTAACTTTGGATTATTACCAGCAGAACACTGATTTCAGTTCCCGTGTACTTGATGGTAATAATGAGAAATCTATTTTCCCTAAGGATAGTTCGATCAGAATCTGGTATAACGAACAGACTTATGACTATCCGTCTCATTGGCACAACGCCCTGGAGATCATCGCTCCAATCGATAATTATTACGATGTAGAAATCGAGGGAGAAATACACAGGGTCAAGGCCGGAGAAATTGTTTTTATTCCACCGAGAAAATCTCATTATCTGCACGCTCCAAGTTCAGGAAGCAGATATGTATGTCTTTTTGATATAGACTTCTTTTCATCAATGAGAGGCTACTCAGGACTTATGAATATGCTCAATGACTGTATTCATATCACTCCTGAAACTTATGCTCCTATATATAATGAAATAATGGGTCTTTTTTCTCAGATTTGGAACGAGTATTTCCAGAAAACAGAGTTCTATGAGTTTTCTATTTATTCACATCTCTTCCAGATCATGACTATCCTCTCAAGGTATAAGCTCAACAAGATCAATCTTTTCACTGAGTCTACACCTGTTAAGAGAAGAGAATACTTCGAGAAGCTCAATACAGTTATTGACTATATCGACGAAAACTATGCTTATGATATAACTCTTGAAGATGCTGCTTCTTACAGCGGTTTCTCCAAGTTCCACTTCTCAAGGCTGTTCAAGGAATACATGGGATGTACTTTCTATGATTACCTTATCGGCCAGAGGATCAAGGCAACTGAATTGCTTCTGACAAGAGATGATCTGTCAATCACTGATATAGCACTGCAGTCCGGATTCTCAAGCATTTCTACTTTTAACAGAACCTTCAAGCTCAAAAAGGGTTGCACACCTGGTGAGTATCGTTCATTATTCTCAGGGGGTCTTGGTAAAGAAAAAGGTGATGTCTCCGCCAAGGTGGCAAAGTGATTCTCGCCTGTATATATAAATTTGCTCACGTCGTTTTCGTGTAAATTCATTGTAAATATCAAATCGGTTTGAATTCCTATGGTTCAAAATCAGATGAACCCAAAACAGGAATCCAAACCGATTTTCTATTCACTAATGAATTATTCACTCAATCCGAATGATTCGCAAATTTACATATCTACAGGCTTATTCTCATTTTGCGCCTGACTTCGACATGCGTTTAAAAGCTAGAATTGATATTTGCATGTATTCTAGATCATGCACTTGCCATCGCTCTTTCCATTTTGCTCTACTTGGATTTCTATCTTGTTTTTTATTTTGTTTTCTATTTTGTTTTCTATTTTGCGCCTGACTTCGACATGCGTTTAAAAGCTAGTTCGCTCATCGTGCTATCCAGGAATATACGTCATATGCTTCACCTGCGTATACGAAGTATACGCTGTGCTCGCCGGTTACAGGCTCTGCAAATTCTGCAACAGCTTTTACTCCATCAGCTTTTTCGTTTGGAATAACAGCATAGCCAACAGCCTCTGCTGATGGGCTATCAAGACATACCTTGATAGCTCCGCGATAGTCGCTATCTGTATTTGTCTCTTTAACATCCACAGTAAACTCTATTTCTTTTGCTCCATCAGATCCAAAGTCAGCACCTGAAACGCTTGTCCATGCTCCGTCAGATATTCCTGTGAGGATCATGTCTCCTGAACCGCTCTTTACAGCACTTTCTCCGTACTGTTTGGTGCTGATACCGGCAGCATTTGAAAGTGTCACAGCCTTTACTTCTGTATAGGGGTCGAAAGGCTTAAGCTGTGGAACACCTGCTCTTGTGCCTGTGCTCTTGGATGGTTCATTATTATCATTAATTACAAGTTTATCTACATTAGTGCTGCGATATCCGCCGTTAACTCCAAGCTTTTCCTCAAGAATTCTTGAATGATATGTGATGTAATACTCACCATTAAACTCAAACATGCAATGATGATTATTTCCGCCAAGGCCAAAGAATCTCTCAGGGTTCTTAAGAACTGCGTTACATCTCTCAAAAGGTCCCATAGGTGAATCAGACTTCATTGTAACAATTTCGCCTGATTCAAAGCCAAGCTCTGCTGTTGCTTCCGGAGTTACATTAAAGTTTGAGCAGTATGAATAATAGTAAGTATCACCGATCTTATTGATTCCTGAGTCTTCAAACAGGTAGTCAACATTTTCAATTGCAATAGGATCACCATCAAGGCTCATCATATCTTCGCCAAGCTTGCATACTCTTGCTGTTCCCGGGTTTGAGGCCTTGTCAGGAGAAGGAACTCCGCCACCAACATAAATGTAGGCTGAACCGCCATCATCCATAAGGACTGCCGGATCAAAGAGCCATGTTACTTCTGCACAGTTTGGTGTTTCTCTAGAAATAAGCGGGCCTCCAATCTCATCAACGAAAGGTCCTTCCGGTGAATCTGATGAGAGAACTCCTATTCCATTTCCGTTATTAGCAAAGTATAAAAAGAACTTATCCTTGCCATCTATGTTCTTGTAAGCTGCTGCAGGCGCCCATGAATTTGGTCCCCAGCTCGCTGCACCTTTACTTCCTGCAGCATATACTGTTCCGTGGTCAGTCCAGTTAACAAGATCATCAGATGAAATAACGCATATTGTATTGATATTGCCATATGTATTTTCTTTTACCGAACCATCTGCATTGTATGAAGGCTTATCTCCTGTCATGTAGAGATATACTCTTCCGTTGTATACAAGTGCATATGGGTCAGCGCCATATCTCTGAGTCATAACCGGGTTATGATCGGTTATTGGCTTAGCACTTTTCTGAACGCTGATATCCTGAAAGATTTCCTCAGGATTTACAGTTGTAATATTATCGCTTTTCATTTCTACAGTCTCCTCTGCTTTTGTTTCTATTAGTTCTCCATGAGAACCGCAGCCAGTGATCAGAAGGCCCGCAGCCAATGCTGCACTAATAGTTCTAGTCAGGCTCTTCATTGCCCATACCTCCCGTAGTTCATTGTTTTCATAATTGGCTTGACACTTTCTCAAGTAATGCTAAATCTTCCAACAGGCTTACAGAATTTCTCCACATTCACCAGTTTGGGTATTAAAAATATAAAGGTTACAAACTAACCTTATCCACCAAAAAGTTGCTGATTTAATATCGCAAATTGCGAAAGGCCCAAAGATAGCAAATCATGAAAAAGAAAACGCAATTTTTAGGAAATAACAGATAACCTGCAACTTAGCAAAGATTCGAGAATATGTAGCAAGAATTCGGTGGATAGAGCTTATGGGAAAAGATACATTTATATTGAGTAATCAGCATGAATACTGATAATTCGAGGAATTGCATTATGTTATTTTGATGTTTTATAGCAAATATTTTATTGGGGAGAATAATACAAATGCTAAGAGAAACTACTGTTAAAAATGGTAAGGTGAGAGGCCTTGCCGGAACTGATCCCAGAATTACTGTATATAAGGGAATTCCTTTTGCAGCCAAGCCAATTGGCGAAAACAGGTGGCGTGCACCTCAGCCATGTCCTGACTGGGATGGAGTTCTTGATGCTTACAATTTCGGTCCTATTTCCTATCAGGACAGACCCGGCATGGGAACAGATATCTACTGCAGAGAATGGCATGTAGATCCAAGCGTCACTCTTTCTGAAGACTGCCTGTATCTCAATATCTGGACACCTGCCAAAAAAGAAGGCGAAAAGCTTCCTGTTCTTGTATGGTACTTTGGCGGCGGATTCCAGTGGGGCTATACATCAGAAATGGAATTTAACGGTGAGCAGCTTGCCAAAAGAGGCATCGTAGTTGTGAGTGTTGCGTACAGACTCAATTGTTTTGGTTTCCTTGCTCACAAGGATATTACTGCTGAAGCTCCGGATGCTCCAGCAAACTTTGGTCTTATGGATCAGTGTGCAGGTCTTAACTGGGTTCACGACAATATTGCCGCCTTTGGTGGAAATCCTGATCAGATCACTATCGCCGGCCAGTCTGCAGGTGGATCAAGTGTAATGCATCAGTTAACACATAAAGGCAATGAGAAACTCATAAAAGGTGCTGCTATCTTTAGCGGAATCATCAGACTTGCTGATCCAAAGGATGATATCTTTAAGCCTCTGAACCTTGAAAAGGCTGAAGATCTCGGTGCTCAGTTCTTTGAAAGTCTTGGAGTAAAGAGCCTTGAAGAAGCCAGAGCTCTTTCTCAGGAAGAAGTATTTGACGGCTACAACCGTTTTGTTAAGGATCATCCAAGAATGTTCCCTATTCAGGATGGTTCATTTTGTGAAGGTGACCCGGTACAGCTATTCATTGACAGGAAATGTGCTGACGTTCCTGTTATTGCCGGAAATACTACTGATGAGTTTTCTTTTGCAGGAGTTAACAGCGTTGAGCTTTCTGTCAAAACTGTTTTTGAAGCCGCCGATAAGAATGCGCCTTCACAGAAGTTCTATTACTATAGATTTGATCCTGAAATCCCAGGAGACGGAAATCCAGGCGACAGCTACCCAGGCACTTTCCACTCCTGCGATCTGTGGTTTTTCTTTGGTTCGCTGGATAAATGCACACGTCCCTACACAGGCAAACAGTTAGATCTTGCAAGGCAGATGTGTGACTATTTTGCTAATTTCATTAAGACCGGTGACCCTAATAATAATGGTGGAAATGACTTCCTTCTTAGAAGCGAGAACTATGAGAATGTTCACAGAAGTGCAGTTACAGGTTGGGACTGCGATAATTTGGTTTCAATTGACGAACTGTCTCCAGAAAAAGTTGGCATAGATTATGTCTGCAGAGACAAGGCTTCTCTCCCTGCATGGGCTCCATACAAAGTCGATAACCGTTATGAGATGGAGTTTCTCTCAAATGGTGCAAGGCCTAAATTCGAGGGCGGAATCAGACAAGGCAGCAAGAAACAGGCTGTTAACCCTTATCTTCCATCCTGGGAATATATTCCTGACGGAGAGCCTTATGTATTTAACAACCGTGTTTATGTGTATGGTTCTCATGATCTGTGGCAGGGTGAAACCTTCTGCCTTGGCGATTATGTAACCTGGTCGGCTCCTATTGATGATCTTGGCAACTGGCACTACGAGGGAGTTATCTATCCTAAGACTGCAGATCCTCTTAATAAGGAAGGCCGCATGTGCCTGTATGCTCCTGATGTAACAGTAGGTCCCGACGGACGCTACTATTTGTATTATGTCCTCGACAGAGTATGCGTTGTTTCAGTTGCTGTTAGTGATACTCCTAATGGACCATTTAAATTCTATGGCTATGTCCACTATGAGGATGGAACAAGACTCGGCGAAAAAGAAGGCGATGAGCCTCAGTTTGACCCAGGTGTACTTACTGAAGGAGATAAGACATATCTTTTCACAGGCTTCTGCGGACAGGGCGATAAATCAAGACATGGCGCTATGCTTACTGTTCTTGATAAAGATATGTTCACGATTACAAGAGCTCCCGAGTTCGTTGCTCCGGGTAACTGCTATAGTGAAGGAACCGGATATGAAAATCATGCCTTCTTTGAAGCTCCTTCTATCAGAAAGCACGATGACACATATTACTTCATCTATTCTTCTGAAGTTTGCCATGAGCTGTGCTACGCAACTTCCAAGGATCCTCTTGGCCCTTACAAGTATGGCGGCGTGATTGTCTCTAACTGTGACCGCGGAATTGACAGCTACAAGAAAGCTGATGATGCAACAGCTTACGGTGCTAACAACCACGGAAGTATTGTTCAGATTGGTGATGATTGGTATATCTTTTACCATAGACATACAAATGGAACATGGTTCAGCCGTCAGGGCTGCGCAGAGAAGATCAAATTTGAGGCAGATGGCTCGATCAAGCAGGTTGAGATCACATCCTGTGGTCTTAACGGTGGTCCTCTCTCAGATGTCGGCGAGTATCCTTCATACATTGCCTGCAATATCTTCACAAAAGAGCATGTGGCTTATGTTGAGTCATCTGTTCCAAGGGTAGTTCAGGAAGGTGCTGACGGAGATGCTAATCCGGGATATATCAAGGCTATCGTTGATGGCACTACTGTAGGATTTAAGTATTTTGATGTTAAGGGAGCTACGGGTCTTAGAATCAAGACCAGAGCTTACTTTGACGGAGATTTCGAGGTTAGAACATCTCTTGATGGAGAGGTTCTTGGTAAGATTCACGGCGTAAATTCAAATATGTGGGAATCAAATGAATGCACGTTTGACGCACCTCTCACCGGGGTTCATGCACTGTATCTGACATACTGCGGCACAGGAAACGCCTCCCTTAAGAGTATTGAATTTCTCCACTGATTAGACGATAGTTCTGCGGCATGATCTATAGCAGGATACACAGGTCTGTACTCGCGTATCCACGCTACTAGCCCATGCTCGCAGAACTTTTTTAACCTCCATTAGCGCTTACGACATTCTTTTTAAGCACCGAAACTTCTCAAGTTTTCAATCTTTCTATATCCCAGAAATACACAAGAGCGAATAAATCTGATAAAATTACAAGGGCAAAGGCTCAATAATGCTAGCTTCGAGCGATAACAATACAAATAATAGCTGCCTACAACCGGCATAACAACACTACAGATATGGAGACACAATTATGACAGCTGAAGAACTATGGGCAGAATTTTGCTCAAAGAAAAATGTAGATATTAACACTCCTTATGAGGCGTGGAGCTTTGGAGGCTCAGGAGATAATATTGCAGATAAGCTTGCTAATCTTGTAAAAGAAGGAATTAAATTCGGAACAGCAAGTAGTTATGACCAATATGAATTAGAAGATGCACTAGATGAACTTCCTAAGATTGGGGATTATAGTGTAATACTTGATGGTAATGATGAAGCAGTCTGCGTTATCAGAGATTATGATGTATATGTCAGACCCTTCAATGAGGTAACACCTTTCCACGCTTACGCAGAGGGCGAAGGTAACAGGTCTTTACAGTACTGGCGAGAGGTGCATAAAGAGTTTTTTGAAGAGGAACTTGAGGGAACAAAAAATTCTTTTACCGAAGATATGCGGGTTATATGCGAGAAGTTTTCTCTAGAGTACGTTCCGGGAAAGGATACAGAACAGGATCTTTTATTTGCCGAACCATCAATGGATTTTGCAGACGAAATTGTTGCCTATAGAAAAGAAATGCTAGAAGCAGGCTCAAGCTTCGATGGGTGCTTTTCTATGAAAAAACATGAAGATGTTAAGGACTTTATTGAGCACTGCAAAGGGTGGTCTAATCCTAGCAGGGAAGCAGATGAACACGGAGCCTGGGGCAACGTTATTCTGGTGATCAGAAAATCCGACCACAAAATGGTAGGCTGCATGCAGGTTCACAATGTTCTTACCGACAGAATGAAAAAGTATACAGGTCATGTAGGCTACAGCGTGCGTCCATCAGAAAGAAGAAAAGGCTACGCAACTAAAATGCTGGCAAAAGCCTGCGATTTCCTAAGTAGCTTTGGATTTGATGAAATTAGTGTAAGCTGCCTTCCAGACAATGAGGCCAGCAGGAAAGTAATCCTGGCAAATGGCGGCGAGTACATTGAAACAGTATTCTTAGAAGAAGATAATGTCCATCTTGAAAGATACAGAATTCATGCTGAAAGTGAGGTATAGAATGCACAAACTCAAATTAGTTTCTAAGTTAATGATACCAATGATAGCCGCAGGTTTACTTGTTGGATGTGGCAATTCCTCAGAGGCCGATAAAGCAAATGGCTCTGCAGCTAGTAGTTCCGCTATCGCAGAGGCTGGTCCTGCAAGCAGCAGTGTTGACAATACTACCGAAGATACTTCTAATAATACAGCAGAAACAGAGGCTACCTCTGAATCCGCTAACACATCATCAACAATTGAAGAAGATATTCCTATAGAAATCAAAGGTATTACTGAGAGGAGCGATGAGATGCGTGATATTTCTGCAAAAGAGCTAGTGGCTGAGATGACAGCAGGCTGGAATCTTGGAAATACACTTGAAGCTACAGGCGACGCCGGGCTTTCCTCAGAGACAAGCTGGGGCAATCCTATGGTTACCAAGGAGCAAATAGATGCAGTATGCGAAAAAGGCTTTGATTCCATCCGAATTCCTGTCACATGGGGAAATCACGTAAGTGAAGCCCCTGACTATACTATAGATCCGGAGTGGATGGACAGGGTTGAGGAAGTTGTTAACTACGCTCTTGATGATGGCATGTACGTTCTGATAGACTCCCACCACGAGGAATCCTGGAGAATTCCTGACGAAGAGCATATTGAAGCTGTTGATGCAGAGAATATTGCCATTTGGAAACAAGTTGCCGAGAGATTCAAGGATTACGGAGACCACCTGATATTTGAGGGACTTAATGAGCCCAGAATAAAGGGAAGTGCAGACGAATGGAATGGAGGAACTTACAGCGAAAGACTTCTCGTGAACAGACTCAATAAGTCTTTTGTTGATACAGTACGCGCCACTGGCGGCAATAATGAAAAAAGACTTCTCCTTATCACCACTTATGGAGATTCACATCTTCCGGGAGCCATCACTGCTCTTGAAATCCCTGAAGATGAGCATATCGGTGTTGCTATACATGCCTATGAGCCTTATGCTTTCACCTACGAAAGTGGTGAGAGCTGGGAGCTCTTTAAATGGGACGGAAGTCACAACGGAGACATTATCAAGGTTATGTACCGTCTCGACTCAACATTTATATCAGAAGGCATTCCTGTTCTTCTAACAGAATACGGCGCTGTAAATAAAAATGAGAATACAGACGAAGTTGTTAAATGGACTGAATCTTATGTTTCAGCAGCAACTAAGAGAGGCATCCCCTGCTTTTGGTGGGACAACGGAATCTATGATCAGCAGGGCGAAAAATTTGCAATCTTTGATCGCAAAAATCTGTCATGGTACAGGGAAGAAGTTGTAGATACTATCATCCGCGAAAGTTACAGTAAATAATTCGCAGTTACTATCATCCGCGAAAGCTACAGTAAATAATTTGCAGTTACTATCATCCGCGAAAGCTACAGTAAATAATTTGCAGTTACTATCATCCGCGAAAGCTACAGTAAATAATTTGCAGTTATTATCATCACACATTATTTATTAAGGAAACTGCAGAAGAGTTTTGTACATTGGATTGTACAAAACTCTTTTTATGTAAAAAAACTTGTGTTATAATCTGTTTAATTTGGAGCTGTTAGCAATGCGAAACAAGCTCCCGTATAATCGAATAATGGACTTGATAAAGATCAGCCCAGAGGAGGAATTTAGATGAGTACTAGAATCGGAATTTTAGGATATGGTAACCTCGGAAGAGGTGTTGAACTTGCTGTAAAAGAAGCCCCTGATATGGAGCTCGTTGCAGTATTTACCAGAAGGGATCCATCTTCTCTCAAGATACAGACAGCAGGCGTACCGGTTGTTTCTGTTAATGATGTAGCAGATTGGACTGATAAGATCGATGTTATGATTCTCTGCGGAGGAAGTGCTACAGATCTTCCTACTCAGACTCCTGAGTATGCTAAGCTTTTCAATGTTGTTGACAGCTTTGACACTCACGCAAGAATCCCTGAGCACTTTGCAAATGTTGATGCTTCTGCAAAAGAGGCAGGCAAGATCGCTGTTATTTCCTGCGGTTGGGATCCAGGAATGTTCTCACTTGCAAGAGTTTACTCAAATGCTATTCTTCCTGATGGCAATGACTATACATTCTGGGGCAAGGGTGTTTCACAGGGACATTCAGATGCAATCCGTCGTATCAAGGGTGTTAAGAATGCCAAGCAGTACACTATTCCTGTAGACGCAGCTCTTGAGGCAGTTAGAAGCGGCCAGAATCCTGAGCTTACAACTCGTCAGAAGCACACAAGAGAATGCTTTGTAGTTCTCGAAGAAGGTGCAGATGCTGCAGCTGTAGAAAAAGAGATCAAGGAGATGCCTAACTATTTTGCTGATTATGATACAACAGTTCACTTCATCAGCGAAGAAGAGCTCCTTACAAACCACAGCGGAATGGCTCACGGCGGTTTCGTATTCAGAAGCGGTAAGACTGGTGTTAACAAAGAGCACAACCACATCATTGAATATAGCCTCAAGCTTGATTCTAACCCTGAGTTTACCACTAGCGTTCTTGTAGCAGTTGCTAGAGCAGCTAAGAGAATGCAGGATGAGGGCATGAAGGGATGCAAGACAATCCTTGATATCCCACCGGCATACCTTTCAGATAAGAGCGGCGAAGAGCTCAGAGCTCACCTGCTGTGATATGTAGCATTTTTCAGCACACTTACTAATATGAGCATTCATATATTTGTTTTTTGTCTGCTTCGTAAATGAGCAATTATTAAGACACCCTTGCAAGTGCTTGGGTGTCTTTTTTAATCTCAAACTGTTATACTAATTTATGCTGATCTTATTGCAAGCAGTAGTTTTATTTATTGGGGTGGTGCATGTGATATATCAATAGATCAGCTGAAGTTTTCACACGCACCGGGAGGTTTTCTAATGTCTAAAGTTAAGTTTCATTTACCGGGGTTACGCTACAATTACCCGCTGAACATGTTCTGGCTGAACATGATGAAGCAGTATCCACATTATTTCAGAGAGGGTGTTGAAATTGCTTCATTTTTTGGGTGTTTCCCATTTTCTCTTTGGAACGGGGGACGTCTTATAACTGATGACCAGTGCGATGCCGGCTTTGTTAAGCATGTCATCAGCAGTATTAATGCGCAGGGAATTCCTGTTCGTTTCACTTTTACTAATCCGCTTATCAAGGAAGAAGATCTTGATGATGAATTCTGCAATTTCTGCATGAAGGCCGGAGATAATGGCAAGAATGAAGTACTTGTCTTTTCCCCGATTCTGGAAGAATACATCCGCAAGAACTACCCTTCCTACAAGATAGATTCCACAACCTGCAAAGAGATCAGGGATGTTGATACTCTGAATAAAGAGCTGGAGAAGGATTATAAATACGTCGTTCTTGACTACAACATGAATAATCAGTGGGATATCATCGAAGGCCTTCAGCACAAGGAAAAGCTCGAAGTTCTGATAAACGCCCTCTGCGTTCCTAACTGTAAGAGACGCGGCGATCACTACAAGAATATAGCTCTTAATCAGGAGATAATGCGTGAGAACAAGACTCTTCCTCCTGAAAAGAAAAAGCACATCATTCCATGGACCTGTGAATACGGAGATAAGAATAATCTCTACACAATCCAGGATTACTGCACTTTCGTTTCTCCTGAACTTATCTGGGAAAAATATGTTCCAATGGGAATCAACAATTTCAAGATTGAAGGAAGAACTGCCAACCTCTTCTCTCTTATTGAGACTTATTGTTTCTTTATGATCAAACCTGAATACGTGGGTGAAGTAAGACTCCTTCTTCTGCACAACCTTGAGAGAAATCACTTTATTCAAGTTAACAAGCCAAGACCGGGAGTATTTAAGCAGTAATAGTAAAACCAGAATTAATCAAATCATTACTGATTAATTCTGGTTCTTTTATAGTCACATGATTTCATCGTCCGGTGCTGATCAGTTGTTCCTTCTGTTTCCTCGTCAGCTGCTTAATGTGCCACTCTCTGCTCTGAGCTTCTTCTTTGGTCTCAAACTCTTCATAGTACACAAGCTTAACAGGAGTCCTTGCCCTGGTATATTTACCACCTTTTCCGGCATTATGCGTCTCAACTCTTTTCTCAAGGTCATTCGTCCAGCCGCAGTAATAGGTGCCATCGGCGCACTCCAATATGTAAGTGTAATTCTTTTTCCCCGTATCCATAGTCGCTACCAATCATCTAACCAAGTTACTTACTAATACATTACATAACCAGTTTGATGTCTCTATAATATCCACATAAAATCTGCAGTAGATGAACACCTTTTAAATAGTTCAATTCAAGAAGTCTGCAAATTCGCTTACACTTTTGAAAACATAAGGTGTATTTGCTCTCATATGCTGCTCATTCTCAGGAATATCAAAGCACCAGCATGCAGCGGCAAAGTCGATACCTGCTGCCTTTGCCATGTCAAGGCCTGGTTTGAGATCATCGATCATCAGGATGTCTTTTGGCTCAAGGTTAAACTTTTCCTCAATCTTATAAATCGGAACGGGAGCCGGCTTTCTCTCCTCAAGAGGCTGCTCCCATCCAAAGATAATATCAGGCTTTGGAAGTGCGTTATGCTCGTAATCTCTTAGGATATTCTCAGCGTAAGAATGTGACACTACAGCAATATAGCCGCCTTCAGCCTTCTGGCGCTCCATTATCTCTTTTATCCCCGGAAAAGCATCTGCTACATGAGTTCTGGCATACTCATACCAGAAAATCTCTTCCTCTTTCATTTCTTCATCTGAAAGCCCGCACATTTCCTTAAAAAACTCCAATACTCCGGGATAAAAGTTGTATTTAACATATTCCTCCAAAGAATAATTGATCTCCGGATGATACCTTTTCATGTACTCCACAAAGCTGGGATAATGTATGGTTGCAGTGCTGTTAACTGTTGTATCATCATGGTCAAAGACCAGACATTTATATTTCATGTTACTCTCCCCTGTCGACTAATTATACAAAACTCTTTTCTTATAATATGATATACGAATTGCTCCATGATATCATTGTTTATCGTTTCAGCAGTAGTCCCTGCATCTTCTCAATAATATCCTCCGTATCTGCAAGGAGTTTTTGTTCTGCCTTGGTCGGATTCTTGTCCTTGTCATAAGTATAGACAAAAACCGGCACTCCGGCAGCATGGAAGGCCATCTTGCCCTTGTAGCTTGCGACAAATCCCGGAATCTTGCCGGAATCAATCTTGGCATTTGGACTTATCTTTATCTCAATCTTGCCGTTTCCGCCCTTGATCTCCGGAATATAGAGCGCATGCGCTCTTGTTCGCAAAAGAGATATGCGAAGAAGGTTGATCGCTGTCTCCGGAACTTCTCCGAATCTGTCTATGAGCTCGTCCTTCATATCATCACACTCACCCTGATTCTCAAGGCTGGCAATTCGCTTGTATATCTCAAGCTTCTGCTCCTCATTAAGGATGTAGTTATCCGGAATAAAGGCACTTACGTCAAGGTCAATACTGGTGTTGATATCATCAAGTGTATAATCCCCGTCAGTATCATCACTCTTTTTGTGTCTGACTGCTTCTCCCAACATCTTACAGTACAGATCATATCCTACAGCCTGCATATGTCCTGACTGTTTTCTTCCAAGAAGACTTCCGGCACCTCTGATCTCAAGGTCTCTCATGGCAATCTTAAAGCCGGAGCCGAGGTCTGTGAATTCACGGATAGCAGATAATCTCTTTTCCGCTACCTCTTTTAACATCTTATCCTTCTTGTACATAAGGAAGGCATAAGCAGTTCTGTTGGAACGTCCAACTCGGCCACGGAGCTGATAGAGCTGTGATAATCCCATCTTGTCGGAATCGTGAATGATCATGGTATTTACATTAGGAATATCAAGTCCAGTCTCGATAATTGTAGTCGATACCAGAACATCAATAGTTCCGTCAATGAAATCGTACATGATACGCTCAAGCTCTGACTCTTTCATCTGTCCGTGGGCAAAAGCAACGTTAGCCTCAGGGACAAGCTTCTGTATCTGAGCGGCAACATCAGCAATAGTATTTACTCTGTTGTAAACATAGTAAACCTGGCCGTTTCTGGCAAGTTCTCTTGCTATAGCTTCTCTTATGAGCTCGTCATTATACTCCATAACATAAGTCTGAATAGGCATTCTGTCATTAGGAGCTTCCTCAAGAACGCTCATTTCGCGGATACCCACAAGTGACATATGAAGTGTTCTTGGAATAGGCGTTGCGGAGAGCGTCAGTACATCGATGTTTTCTTTTAATGTCTTGAGTTTTTCTTTATGGGTTACGCCAAAACGCTGCTCCTCATCTACAATCAGAAGTCCAAGATCCTTATACTGAACATCCTTGGATAAAAGTCTGTGCGTTCCTATTACAATATCTACAAGACCTTTTTTAAGGTCTACTATAGTTTTCTTCTGCTCGGCTGCAGTCCTGAATCTGGACATGAGGTCCACTCTTACCGGGAAGTCCCTCATTCTCTCGGAAAAAGTATTGTAGTGCTGCTGCGCAAGGATAGTCGTCGGGACGAGAACAGCAACCTGCTTGCCATCCTGAACTGCCTTAAAAGCTGCTCTTATGGCAATCTCGGTTTTGCCAAAGCCAACATCACCGCAGACCAGTCGGTCCATGATGATGCCAGACTCCATGTCACGTTTGGTATCTTCTATGGCTGTAAGCTGATCATCCGTTTCCTGATACGGAAATGCATCCTCAAATTCCTGCTGCCAGACTGTATCCGGACTAAACTGATGTCCCTTGGCTTCCTGACGTTTTGCATAGAGCTCTACAAGGTCCTGAGCTACCTCTTCAACTGCTGCCTTGACCTTACTCTTAGTGTGGCTCCACTCCACGCTTCCAAGCTTATTAAGCTTGGGCTTATGTGTAGTCTCGCTGTCATCTCCGCCTGATGCATATTTCTGTATAACACCAAGGCCTGTTGCAAGAACATAGAGATTTCCACCATCTCCATACTCAATCTTGATATAATCCCTTACAACATGGTCTGTTTCAATCTTCTCTATGCCTCTGTAAATTCCAAGGCCGTGGTCCTCATGTACCACATAGTCGCCAATCTTAAGGTCTGAAAAGCTTGATATCTTCTCGCCCTGATACTCGCTCTTTTTCTTCTTTTTGCGCTTCTTGACATGCTCTGTGAAAATATCACTCTCTGCAATTACCGCAAACTTTATCTCAGGATACTCAAAGCCCTTAAGTATCCTCCCATAATAGGTCATGATCTCTCCGGGCTTAAGGACACGTCCAGGATCTTCACTGTAAAAGGCTGTGACAAGGTTATCCCTTAAATCATCTACGATTCTCTTAGCTCTTGTTCTTGAACCGGATAGTATCAGGACTCTGTAGCCCTCTTTAACATACTTTTTAAGATCTGAAACAAGTGACTCAAAGCTGTTATTATAAGGGGCTATACTCCTTGCCCTTATATCCCAGGTCTTCTCAGGTTCAAAAAGATTCTGTGATTTTGGCATCTGAAGCGCTGAAATCAGCACTCTTCTTCCATTTCCCATTCTTGCAATACAGTTATCTATGGAATAAAGAAGATCCATCTGCCCCGGAAGCGTATATCCTTTTTCCGCCCTGTGGGTCATACTCTCTTTAAACTCGGTCTCTACCGCCCAGGCATGCTCCTGAACCCTCTGAGGTTCATCTATGAAAATGCAGCTCTTTCCCTTGGGGAACATTTCCTGCATTGTAACTGTATCCGGGTAAAAGTATCTTATGTAGCTCTCAAGATTTACAAGGGACTTAAGTTCAAAGAGCTGCTCTCGCAGTTCCTCGGTCTGAGTCTTGAGCTGATGAGCTTCCTTGGTCTTAAACTCAGAGCGAAGAAGCTCCACTCTTTTATCTGTATCCTCCTGGATCCTGTCCATTCCTTCAGACAAAAGCTGCTCAGTCAGAATAATTTCAGAGGCAGGATAAATCTCGATAGATTCAAGCTTCTCAAGAGATCTCTGGGATAAAATGTCAAAGCTTCTGATGGACTGTATCTCATCTCCCCACAGTTCAATACGGAATGGATTCTCCTCCGTCAGGTCAAAGACATCCACAATATCACCACGAACAGAGAATTCGCCCGGACCCTCGACCTGGTAGTTCCTGATATACCCCATGGTTGTAAGACGTTTTGCTATCTCTATTTCATCGATAGGCTTGTGCTTATCTATTTCCAGAATGTTATCCCTGATAATCTCCGGTCTGATCTGAGGGGCCATCAACGCTGCAAAAGTAGTTACTACTGTAACAGGCCTTCCTTCCAACAGCCTTCTCATGGTGCGGATACGCTGTCTTACTATCTCATTACTGTGGACATCCGCCTGGTAAAAGATAAGGTCTTTGGCGGGATATACTGTGACATTCCTGTCATAAAACTTGTAATCCTCATATATCTCTTTTGCCCTCAGGTCTGAGTAGGTTACTATTATCCTGTACTTAAAGCCTGCTCCTATACTGTCTATAAAATGCAGCTTTTGCGAATCGACGCAGCCTGTAACCTCAGCGCAGGCAAAGGGTTTATCCAAATATTCATTTATTTCCTGAAACTGTCTCAGTTCGGTTAATGGAGTTTGAATAGCTCGCATATTCTTTCCTCATATAAAAAGACAAACAGATAGCTTATGACTCTTTTTTCTTAATTGTGTTGTACTTATTCATCGCTGAATCAACACCGGCTGCCATGATCTCTTCAACTGCAGCAACTGCTCTGTCAATTCCTTCCTTGATTGAAACTGCATCCTCACCCTGGAAGGTACCAAGAACCCAGTCTACCATATCCCATTCCTTTGGCTTCTTGCCAACTCCGACACGGACTCTGTTAAACTCACTGTGTCCAAGCTGAGCTATAATGCTCTTAAGCCCGTTATGTCCTCCGGCGCTTCCCTTAGGACGAACTCTGATATTTCCAACATCAAGTTCTACATCATCAGAGATAACTATGAGCTCTTCCTTGGAGTCAACCTTAAAGTAATCGCAGATAGGTCTAATAGCCTCACCACTCAGGTTCATATAGGTAAGGGGCTTAACTAAAATGACTCTGTCATTTCCTATTCTTCCTTTGCCAAATGCAGCTTTGAATTTAGTTTCTGTAAGCTCAATTCCATATTTATCTGAAAGGGCATCAATTGTAGCAAAGCCCACGTTATGTCTTGTCCCAAAGTATTTCTTTTCCGGGTTACCAAGTCCCGCAATAATATACATCTTACCAGTTTCCTCTTCTTTCTCTTTTCCTGATCCAAATATCTTTTTAAAAAATTCAAACATATCTGCCAACTTCCCCGTCTCCCCAAATCTACCCATTTAAGGGCATGCGTATATGCGCCGGATGCATAATAATGCCCCCTGCGTAATTATATAATCGGCTCTGCAATATAATAACATAAGGGGGCTCAGAAATCTAAGCCCCCAAATTATTATTTACTATTTAATTATATACGCTTACTCTACTGTAGCCTCTGCAGAATCCCCCTCTGCAGCTTCATCAGCAGCCTTGTCATAAGCTTCCAATATGGTGTCCTGAAGGACCTTTCTCATATCGGAGTTGATAGGATGTGCAATATCTCTGTACTCTCCATCAGTTGACTTCTTGCTGGGCATTGCAATGAATAAACCTCTCTCGCCCTCAATCACTTTGATGTCATGAACTACAAATTCATTATCAAAAGTAACTGAAACTACTGCACGCATCTTGCCCTGCTTGGTGACTTTTCTTACTCTAACATCTGTTATCTTCATTTGGTAACCCCCTCTTGGTTAGTTAGACTGAAGCTGTCAATTGTTACAGTACGTATCTTTCATTGTTCTCGACGACAACTTTGATGCCGTTATCCTCTTTATAATAAGAGTTAGCCTGGATGGTTCCGTGGCTCTCAACAATGCAATTCTCGATGTGTGAATTATCCCCGATATACACATCATTAAGTATTATGGAGTTTTTGATGTAACAGTTATTTCCGATGAACGCCCCCTTGAATATCAATGAGTCTTCTACAGTACCATTGATAATGCATCCACTGGAGATCAAACTGTTCTTGACGTTAACGCCTACGTTGTATTTGGCAGGTGGAAGGTCTACTACCTTGGTGTAGATTCCCGGATAATCGCGGAAGAAGTAGTTACGTACTTCAGGTTTGAGGAAGTCCATGTTGGTTCTGTAGTAATCCTCAACTGATGCGATATTGTTCCAGTACTCCTTGATCTTGTAGCCATAGATACGTTTCATATCCTTGTATCTTACAAGAATATCTCTAACGAAATCGTATCTCTCCTCTGCCTCAGCTCTCTCGATGAGTTCGATGAGCTGTCTACGTCTGATCACATAGATACCACAGGAAATCGTATTGGATCTTGATACAACCGGTTTCTCTTCGAATTCCTCGATTCGGCTCTCCTCGTTCATACGGATAGTTCCAAATCTCTCTGTATCAATGCTTGCAGGCATATCCTTGCAAACAACTGTGATATCTGACTGCTTCTGAATATGGTACTCAAGCAGTTTAGCGTAATCCATCTTGTATACACAGTCACCTGATGTGATGATCACGTATGGTTCGTGACAACTTCTAAGAAACTCAAGATTCTGTGCTATTGCATCTGCTGTTCCTCTGTACCAGAGATTTCCTGATGCCTTAACTGCCGGAGTAAATACATACAAACCGCCCTGTTTACGTCCAAAGTCCCACCACTTGGATGAGCTAAGATGTGTATTAAGACTGCCTGCGTTATACTGTGTGAATACGGCAACTGTCTGAATGTGTGAGTTGGTCATGTTACTAAGAGCAAAATCAATACTCCTGTAAAAACCTGCCACCGGCATAGCACAAACCGCTCTGCGCTTGGAGAGCTCCTGCATTCTGCTACTGCTACCGCCTGCTAAAATAATGCCAATCGCCCTCATGTCAATCACCTGCCTTATCTAATGTTCTGCCGCTGTCAAGGATTCCATCATGGTAATCCTCCGGAACAGTCTTACCTGAAATCATTGTATTCTTTCCAACCTTAACATTGTCCGGAATAACTGACTTCTCACCGATAGTGCAGAGACCTTCACAATAAATACCGGGCTTGGTCTCGTTCTCTTTTTCCTCGAAGGCTCCGAGTGTAACATTGTTACCAATCTTAACCTTCTCAGCTATGATGCCTTTTTCTATGTTACAGCCCTCGCCAATCTCTGTCTCATTCATGATGATGGAATGGCTGACAACTGTATCCTTGCCAATCTTGACACCTGGTCCGATTACTGAATTGTAAACCTTACCGTAAATCTCGCAGCCTTCACCTACGATACTGCGTTCTATAGCACTTTCAGGGCCAAGATACTGCGGCGGCTGAACATCGCTTGCTGTATATATCTTCCAGTACTCCTCATAGAGGTTAAACTCAGGAACGATATCAATAAGTTCCATGTTAGCTTCCCAATATGATGTGAGTGTTCCAACATCCTTCCAATAGCCATCAAATTCATAAGCATAAAGAGCCTGTCCCTGTTCCTTGCAATAAGGAATGATATGCTTACCAAAGTCAAGTCCTGCCTGATCCTTGTTCTTGATGAGAGCTTCCTTGAGTGCCTTCCAGGAGAAAATGTAGATACCCATAGAAGCAAGGTTGCTACGTGGGTGCTCCGGCTTTTCTTCGAAATCAATAATGCGCTTATTCTGATCAGTGATCATAATACCGAATCTGCTGGCCTCTTCCATCGGAACCGGCATAACAGCAATGGTAGCATCAGCGCCACTTGATTTGTGGAAATCAAGCATTGTCTCATAATCCATCTTATAAATATGATCTCCTGAGAGAATCAATACATAATCAGGATTGTAATTCTCCATATATTCTAAGTTCTGGTAAATAGCATTGGCTGTACCGGTATACCATTCACTGTTGGAGCTCTTCTCGTAGGGCGGTAAGACTGTTACACCACCGAAGTTACGGTCAAGATCCCACGGAATACCAATGCCAATGTGAGAATTGAGTCGAAGCGGTCTGTACTGTGTAAGGACACCTACAGTATCCACTCCTGAATTAATACAATTACTAAGAGGGAAATCGATAATTCTATATTTTCCCCCAAATGATACGGCTGGCTTAGCCATCTTGGCTGTCAGCACGCCTAACCTGCTGCCCTGGCCCCCTGCCAAGAGCATTGCGATCATTTCCTTTTTTATCATGTTCCACCTCGTTGCAAAAAATCGCTTTATTTCCCTACATAAAAGTATATCATAAGATTTGCACAAGTGGCGGCAACATTAATGATTTTTTAAATTTATATTTACTTAATATTTGTTTTTTTGACAATGTCATTATAAGTGCTAGAATATAATCCGTTAAAGAGATATTAATTATAAGAAGAATCGAGGTTCATTTATGTATCAAATAGATTTCAAGACCCCTGTTCATGTGTATTTCATGGGTATTGGCGGAATATCCATGAGCGGACTTGCTCAGATATTAATAGAAGAAAACTTCAAGATTTCAGGCTCTGACAATAAGGAGTCTGATCTTACAAGATCCCTTGAGAAAAAGGGTGTAACAATCTTCTATGGTCAGAAGGCTGAAAATATTCGAAATGCAGGTGATATAGATGTTGTAGTTTATACAGCGGCTGTACATCCTGACAATCCTGAATTTATGGCTGCCAAGGAAGCAAACCTTCCAATGCTCACAAGAGCTCAGCTCCTTGGCCAGATCATGAAGCAGTACAAGCTTCCGGTAGCAGTAGCCGGAACTCACGGCAAGACTACAACAACTTCCATGTTATCCAAGATTCTTCTCGAAGCTGACACAGACCCAACACTTTCAATCGGTGGTATTTTCAAAGATATAGGTGGAAATATCAGAGTTGGCCAGTCAGAATATTTTGTAACAGAAGCCTGTGAGTACACTAACAGTTTCCTCAGCTTCTTCCCTAAGATCAGTATCATTTCCAATATAGATGCTGACCATCTTGATTTCTTCAAAGATCTTGATGACATCAGACATTCTTTTAGAAAGTTTGCCCAGCTCCTTCCGGCTGACGGTACTCTTGTCATCAACGGCGATATTGATAATGTAGAAGAGATCACAGATTCACTTCCTTGCACGATCATTACTTATGGTTCCAGGGACTCTTTTGACTATTATCCAACTGACATAACATACAACGAGCAGGGTAATCCTTCATTTACTGCTCATCTTCCCGGAGGAGAGACTCTTGATATCAGTCTTGCTGTTCCCGGAATCCACAATGTTTACAACGCTCTTGCTTCTATAGCAGTAGCTAATCTCTTTGGTATTTCCAAGGATAACATTGTAGCAGCTCTTTCTGCCTTTGGCGGTACAAGCAGACGTTTTGAGTACAAGGGAGAAATTGGCGGAGTTACGATCATTGACGACTACGCTCATCATCCAACAGAGATAAAGGCAACACTAACAGCTGCCCAGAATTATCCACATAATAAGATCTGGTGTGTATTCCAGCCACATACCTACACCAGGACCAAGGCACTTCTTGATGAGTTTGCAGATGCTCTTTCTCTTGCAGATCACGTGGTTCTAGCTGACATATACGCAGCCAGAGAAACAGATACTCTTGGAATTAGTTCCAGAACTCTGCGAGATAAAATTGTCGCAAATGGACATGAATGTAATTATTTTCCAACAATTGAAAACTTTGGTGAAATAGAAAAATTTCTTTTGCAAAATTGCACTAAGGGAGATTTGTTGATAACCATGGGTGCCGGTGATGTTGTGAAAATAGGGGATGAACTCCTCGGAAAATAAACTTATCCACATTTCCACCATTAATAGGTCAAAATATTAAACGATTTCGGTGGATAACAGCCTAACATTTTCCACTTACTTTTTAAAATGGGTAAGGGTAGATGATTAGGCTGTTTTTTATAATTTTTTTATTAAATAATCCACGTTATCCACATTATCCACAGAAGTGTCCACAATTGGAAACCGCGCATGGGTACTGAATTTCTTCGTCACTTTTTCCAATATCATTTAAAAAATGGTCATGCTATAATTTCAATTGTTCAAGGGAGTGCGAGTGAAAAAAGCTTGATTTACGTCTGACGTCGGATCGGACAGTAATATGACCTCAGAACACCTAAATTTATTTAAGAGGTGATCAGATATATGATGGGGAAGGTAACAATAAGTCATAGTATGGGGGAGGATTCTACCAATGTTTCCAATATTTTCATTGACGAATACATGCAGGATGCAAATGATGCGCAGCTCAAAGTTTACTTGTTTCTACTGCGTATGATGGCATCGAATTTACCAACAAGTGTTCCAGATCTTGCTGATAAATTCAACCACACTGAGAAGGACGTTATACGTGCTCTCAAATACTGGGAGAAAAAAGGTCTCATCAGTCTTGTTTACGATGCAGATCAGAACCTTACCAGTATTCATATGGAAGAAATAGTTACTCACAAGGGTTATGGCAGGAGAAAGGAAGACAGTGTTATCCACGCCCTTCCTCCTATTCAGAAAGCTCCTGTAGCAGAGGTTTCTGAACCTGTATATGAGAAGCCACATTATACAGCAGCTCAGCTTCGAGATTTCAAAGAGACTTCCGGCAGCGGAATCATGTTCATTGCTGAGCAGTATTACGGCAGACCACTTAATCCTTCTGAGATGTCTACAATTTATTATATTCATGATGAACTTAAGTTTAGCGATGAACTTTTGGACTATCTGATGCAGTACTGCGTCGATAATCATAAATCTGATTTCAGATACATGGAAAAGGTTGCCATTAGCTGGAATCAGGAAGGCATCAAAACGCCAAGACAGGCTCGCGCGGAAAGCTATAAGCATGATGGGGACATTATTTCAGTAATGAAGGCCCTGGGTATGGAAAATTCACCAACTGTAACGGAAGGCTCCGTTATCAGTTCGTGGCGTGGGGAGCTAGAATTTTCGATGGATATCATTATGGAAGCCTGCGAACGCACTGTCATGGCCACACAGAAGAATCGCTTGAAGTATTGCGACAGCATTCTTCGTTCCTGGCATAAGAGCAAGGTAACATCAAGGGAGGATATTGCCAGGTTAGACGATGCGCATACCGCTGACCTTCGCAAGAAGAAGGCTAAGGCTTCCGTTTCATCCATCGATGTTAAGGCCCGCTTAGACGAATCATATATTCGTCCTAACGGTTCCCAGAATCATTTCAATCAGTTCCAGCAGAATACATATAATTTTGCTGAACTCGAGTCGAAACTTCTGGACAACTGATATACGTTTCTCTCATGTCTGCCTGGGAATCAGATATGAGCATCACAAGAGCCCAGCCCTGTACTTTGTTCTGGTGGCGGCAGTCATGCCCTTCCCCTGAACACGTACGGGGCTATATTGTGCAATGACACACCACAGAATCCGCAACATTACTATTAAGGAGACATCATGGCATTAACCAACGCTCAGTATGACGCTATAATGCATGAATATGAAGAAAGGCGCTCTCTCCACAGGCAGGAGCTTGAGGACAGACAGCGCTATGTTTATGACAACGTTCCAGGTTACAAGGAACTTGAAGACGCCATAGCTACCACAAGTGTTAACTTTGGCAAAAGACTTCTCTCTGGCGAACGTCTCGACAGATCTGCTCTTAAAAAAGAAATTGCAGAACTTTCCAGACAGAAGCTCACTCTTTTAACCGAGGCAGGTTTCTCTTCTGATTATCTTGATATGGGCTATACATGCCAGGACTGCCAGGATACCGGTTATATAGGAAATGAAAAATGTCACTGCTTCAAACAGAAGATCATTGAAGCTCTTTACGATAAATCCAACCTTAAGATAATGACAAAATCCGCTAATTTTAAGCTTCTCACCGATAAGTATTACACTGGCGAGGACCTTAAAAGATTTCAGGGTGCCGTTCGTACTAGTGAAGATTTTGTTAAGAATTTCAACTCTGACTACCAAAATTTATTCTTTTATGGTACAGTTGGTACTGGCAAATCATTCTTATCGATTTGCGTTGCCAATGAATTACTTAAGAAAGGGCATTCAGTCATATATTTTAGTTCCCTGGGGCTATTCACAATGCTTTCAGAATATGCCTTTGACTACAAGGCCAAACAGGAACTTCACGACATCTACGAGGATTTGTACAATTGTGAACTTCTTATCATCGATGACCTTGGAACGGAACGCGTCAACAGTTTTGTGCTATCGGAGTTTTTCTCCTGTATCAATGAACGTGATATCAGGAAGAAATCAACTATCATAACCACAAACCTTTCTCTTGAAGACTTGCAGGCTATCTACTCGGATCGTATTGTTTCGAGAATTGTGAGCAATTATAAACTTCTCAAACTAACAGGTCCGGATATTCGTAAATTAAAGAAAATTGCAAAAAAAGAAAGTGAGGATTTGCAGTAATGCCAAAAAGAGAAGAGAAACGTAATCTGGAGACAATTCCTGTAGGATCACTTGGAATTATCCCACTTAAGGGTGTCAAGCCACTTGCAGAAAAAGTCGATTACTATCTCGTAAAATGGAGAGCTGAGAGGGAGAACGAACACAAGGGGAGTCTTGCATTTACAGGCTATGAGCGTCCATCTTATATTTTGGATGCTGAGGTTCCAAGATTTGGTACCGGAGAGGCCAAGGGTGTTATCAGAACTTCGGTTCGTGGAGATGACCTCTATCTTCTAGTTGATGTATGTAACTATTCACAGACATATTCTCTTTTTGGTCAGGAGAACCACATGTCTCCTGATGATCACTATCAGGATCTAAAAAGAATTATTGCCGCTGTAGGTGGTAAGGCCAGACGTATCACAGTTATCATGCCTTTCCTCTATGAGTCCAGACAGCACAAGAGAAGCTCAAGAGAATCTCTTGACTGCGCTATCGCTCTTCAGGAACTTGTAAACATGGGTGTTGATAACATTATCACCTTCGATGCACACGATCCTAGAGTTCAGAATGCTATTCCACTTAACGGATTTGAAACCGTTCGTACCACATATCAGTTCATCAAAGCTCTTTTGAGAAACGTTTGGGATCTCAAGATTGATTCAGATCACATGATGGTTATTTCTCCTGATGAAGGCGGAATGGGCCGTGCAATCTATCTTGCCAGCGTACTTGGTCTCGATGTAGGTATGTTCTACAAGAGACGTGATTATACACAGGTTGTTGATGGACGTAACCCTATCGTTTCACACGAGTTCCTCGGAACAAGCGTTGAGGGTAAGTCAGTTATTATTGTTGATGATATGATTTCATCAGGAGAATCTCTTCTTGATGTAGCCAAGGCTCTTAAAGAGCGTAAGGCTGCCAGAATATACGCATTCTCAACCTTTGGTCTTTTCACCAGCGGACTCGAGGCATTTGACGAAGCTTATGAAAAAGGTCTCATTGACAGAGTTCTTACAACAAACCTTGTATACCAGACTCCAGAGCTCTTATCCCGTGAATGGTATATTAGCTGCGATATGAGTAAGTATATTGCTTACCTTATCGATACACTTAACCATGATGCTTCTATCAGCGATCTTCTCAATCCTGTAGAACGTATCAACAGCATTATCGAGAGATACAACAGCGGAGAACTTCGTGCTTCACTTGAAGCAGAGAAAAAGCTCTGATAAGAATAATTTGATTAATCAAGAAAGTCGCCCATATCATGAGCGACTTTCTTTTTTATTCCCCTACATTATATATTCGAAATTATTTGGAAAATGTCAGTGAATCTATGATCATTGCCATGCGATCAGAAACTTCTATATCAAGAGCTTCATCTCCACTATTATGGCCAATCAGCTCAAATGTGAGTGATCCATCCATATAGTCTCTTGAGATAGAAGTCATGTAAAGGCCTGAACCTTCTTCAGCGGGAGGACACATTGCCCAATAGCCGGTAACATCCTCTGTTCCCGGGAATATACCATCTGATGTAACAGCGTTATCTCCGTACTCTTTGGCATATTCATTTCTTATCTCTGCTCCAATATGGTCACAATCATAAGTAACCATCACCATATTTGTTCCGGCACATTCTCCGGTATATACAATAGCAACCTTATTACCATCCTGTGTTATATCAAAAAGCTTAGGATCGTACTTGATGCTCCATCCATTAGCATCGTTATAAATATAATCACCATCACTTGCATAATTAACTGCGTCAAATGTATCAGGATCAACATCAGGAAGATACTCAAACACAAGTTCAAGCTTCATATCATCGTCGTAATGACCATAAACAAAGCCATCCTCTACAGAAGTGACAATAAATACATCTTCTATAGCATCAGCATTCCCAAAAGAGAATTTTACCTGTCCATCTTTCTGTTCACAGCTAAAGGGAACGCCGGCTCCATTAGCACTCTCCTCTGTATGTCCCCAGCTCTCATCATTAAAAACATAGAAATAGTTTTTTGGTGGATTCTCGGCGTCCTTAGAATAATTCGCATAGACGCCTTTTTGGAAGTAAACTTCTTTTTCTTTATCGGCTTCAGCATCTGCTGCCAATGCTACAGGCTCGTCGGCAATTGATTCCAGCATAGAAGCCTCTTCTACAGCTCCGTTCTCTGAAACATCCTGTGCCTCTTCGCTACCACAACCTACAAGTACCATTGCTGAAAGTGATGCTGCCACAGCAATAGTAAGGATCTTACTTACTACATGCTTTCTCATAATAGTTTCCCTCCTAATATTTTTTCACTACCTCACCCCTCATGTGAAATAATGTTTCAACGCTATTCATATTACACTACTTTCATGCACAATAAAATTAAACAAATCTAAAATAAAATTTAAAACTTTATATATTCATCCCACCCCTCCCACCATTGTAAAAAGCCCCCTCTCCCCACATCAGCAACGTCTTTCGCTCACGCATGAGGTATTTTCTTACCACTCCTGCCGTGATTTCATGGCCTTACAAATTCAGCCTTCTATTCTATGGCTCAAAGGACTCACATCCTCGGCCCGATTTCAAACAGATGTTTTCGCGCGGCGAGTCTGAGATGGCAAATGCGATTTTCTAATGTTTCCATGGCATTTTTTCACGATGCATGCGAAGCTTTGTTTGAAGCAGGACGGAAAGATTATACTAACAAATGAAAATGACATATGATGCGTAGCATCTATAAAAAGAGAAAGTATCAACTTCTTCAAGCTAGCTTGGAAGATTGATACCTTCTCTTTTTTACGCCCGCTTAGCGGGCTATGTCATTTTCAATTAGAAACAACCATCCGTCCTGCAAGTTTAGCTGAGCATGCATCAATAAAAGAAAAAATGCGGAAACATCTAAGAAAATCTGCATTTGTCAGTGACGAGCTGGTGAAAACACTATGCGAATAAAGGGCCGTCGGATGCTCAAACATGTTGAGCCATAAACAAGAATATCCGGCTGAATTTGTAAAGCTCATGAAATACCCCGGCACTCACAAAGGCGCGAAAATACCTCATTGCGAATCGCTTATTTCCCTGCTGATGCGGGGGCCCGAGGGTGCGGTTAATCAGTGCATGTGATGAGGTTTTTGATATCTAGTAGGGTTGGGACGCAGGCATATAGTTTAGTACTTAGTTCTTCATCGGGCTCTGTAAGGTCTGGAACCATTATTACGTTACAGCCGGCAAGATATGCACTGGTGACTCCGTTTGGTGAGTCCTCTACTGCAAAGGTCTCATCTGGAGAGAGTTCCAACTGCTCACAGGCATATGCATATATATCTGGAGCAGGCTTACCTAGTTTAACCATATCGGAGCATATTATCCTGTCGAAATAGTCGAATAATCCGAGTTTGTTAAGATAACCCTTGGTCCTCTCATAATCATTTGCTGTAGCAATACATGTAAGAATTCCTTGCTCTCTTAGCCATACGAGAATTTCCTTAGCACCTGGCTTAAGAGGAATTCCCTGCTCCTTGATAATATCAACAACCAGGGCTTTCCTATATTCTCTGACCTTGTTGTAATCAAAATCCTGGCCAAACCATTCTTTGAACTTCTCAGGTGCAAAAGGTCTTCCAAGAGATCTTAGTTCTAGGGGCATCCAGGGCTCACATTTATAGCCGAAATGAGCTAGTGCCTCAGGCCATGCCTTTTGATAGAATTTCTCTGTATCTGTCAGTGTGCCGTCCAAGTCAAAAATAACGGCCTTTATATCTTTTTTCATAGAATTGTTCCTTGCTGTTAATATATTTAGATTATTGGACCAGGTCCTCGTATATGGAGCGATGTATCCTTACAAACATTTAAAGTTCATAGTATTCAGCATTAATATATTTGGTATCATCCTCGAAGGCTGAAGGAGCTGTATTATCATAGCTTTCCTCTGCCCCGCTTCCAAAGAGGTTTCCAAATAATGATTTTATACTATCTGTTCCTATAAAAGCAACGTCGCTGGATACAGAGCTTACCGCAGCTTTTTGTTCGCTTGTACAGGTGACTTTGGCGCAATCTCTAACCTTAAGCCTCTGCCTGATAAGTTCAGGTGGTACATCCTTATCAATCTTGAGAAGAGCACAATCTCTTACTATTATTCCGCTCAACGCATCCTCAAGTGTACCTTTATCTATTGTTGCTATTGCCACATCCTCTATAACTTTACCTCGGCTGATAATAAGCTTGTCGCATTGAACATATATCTCTTTTAACATCTGCTCACAATCAGCATCAGCAGTAATGTTGCCTTCTACGATAAGTGATTTGATTCTTCCAAGAGCTTCTTTGTTGCTCGCAGAGATATGTACATTTCCGATAATATAAAGACTCTCCCCGTTAGTATCAACAAAGTTTGAATCAATCTCATTCTGATCAGCGACAACAACGCTGCAATCATCAGGAATTTCAACTATTTCAGCCTCTATATTAAATAGCGGAATTGCTGTTTCAATGTGGCTCTTTCTGATATACACCTTCTCTGTGGAAAACTTTATATTTTTTTCCACAAGCTTGCCAAAATCAATTGTAATATCTGAGTCATAAATAAAACTGGCGGCATAATATCCGCTATTTTCAGGCACTCTCATAGGAAAATACTTATCCAGTTTGTACCTGTTCTCAAGAAGAACATATTCATCCGGGTAAGCTTTGGTCATTCCATTGATGGTCAGTCCCGGAAGAGGCAAAAGAGCTGCTATTGACTTAGGGCACAGTATAAGTCCGTTTACAGTAATCCTGCTAAACTTTTTAAGTGCTTCCTGAGAGCCCGGCGCAACCTTGAGCACGCCATTTATCACTATAGCTGTTCCATCGGCTACACTTGATTCAGGTGTAATTTCATAAATTCCATTTATATTTATATTTTTGTTTGGGCCATCCTCGCTCAGATCCTTGCTTCTTACTTCCTCTGCCTTGATGTTGAATGGAAGTCTGTTGAGCACTTCTTTGCTCCTGTCGTCTACAAGCAGTTCCTCAGTGTAGATCTTGATCTGGCTAAATTCCTTGTAATTCTCTTCATTGATTTTTCTGGCATCACAAGTTTCACAATTGATCCTAAGCTTCATCTTTCTCCTCCTATAACATATCCTTTAAATGTTTTCTTGCTTCGTGTAATTTACTTCTGACTGTTCCGGGTGGAAGTCCTAGCAGCTGTCCTATCTGCGTTGACGAATAGCCGTCAAAACATCTAAGAACCAGAATCTTTCCTTCAAGTACAATATTAAAAATTGCGGAGTGCGTCAAAACAGCACTCCGCCAATATTTACAATACAAGATGTAGTTTTAGAATCCAAGATTGTCATTAACAAGAATTACATGAATTCTGTCTTTGTGTCTTGAAAAGCGTGTTATGAGGAACTGACAGCAGATAGTATCCGGAGATTTACAATTCATGCAAGAACCGGTCTTGGCACACGGTGTATTAAGCCCAAAGCGCTGTACATTGATAGGTGCAGCAACATTTCTCGCTCTCTTCATAGCGCCGTCAATGTCATCGCAGATCTTGTTCATGCCGACAATAAATACTACCTTTTTGGGCCCCTGAGCTATCATAGAAACCCTGTTGGAATTACCATCAATGTTAACGATCACTCCATCTTCTGTCATTGCATTGGCACTTACAAGGAATACATCAGCATCGTATCCTTTAAGCATCGCAGCTCTCTTTTCCTCAGGAGTCTTAGCTGTCTCTCTGTCTATAAAGTTGTAATTGCCATTCTTAACAGCTTCTACAAGTCCGATCTCATGAGCACTCATAGCTCCGCCCATAGTCACACTGCTGCCCTCAGGTATAAGCTCAAGAGCCTTCTTAAGAGCTTCCTCTTTATCAGCTGCATAGTAACCTGACATATTTCGTGACTCAAGCCCTGCAATAACCTTTTTTGCCAACAGTTCATTTCTCTTTGTAATGTTCTCGTTCATGCCAATCTCCTCCTATTTATCATTGGGAATCACATTCTCAAAATATCATCAGATTCCTCTAAAGCTCATAACAAAAGTAAGCTTTTCATCGTTTGGAAGCAGGAATTCAGGATGTGTCTTGGCTCCCCATGTGTCATCCCCCGCTATTCCCATCTGCATACAACTGCAGCGTACAATAGTCTTGGTTACGCGTGGAAGCTCATAAGGATGATCTGCTGCCTCCAGTTCATCCGGCAAATATGGAATAGCGCTGAAATTCATGGTATCCGGTGCTTCGAACAACAGGCCTCTTCCCCTGTTATCAGTTACCTTAGCCCATCTTACTCCTGTCCTGTTTCCTGTTTCCTCAGGAAGCAGATACTTCTCCATAGCTTCTGTGGTTGTAGTATTGAATATTCCAAGCTTAGCTCCTCTGTTCCTGTCCACATAATTCTCCATAGGGCCATTTCCGTAATACTCGACCTTATTGAACTCAGGACTAAATCTAAAGAGCATACCAAATTCAGGCATTGGAGTAAGTCCCTTAACAGGCTCGTATTCCTCTTTGATCCATACTCGTCCATCCCCTGTAACTGTATAAGTTACAAGAACAGATGCTGCAGGAGTTGTAGGAAGATAGAATTTGCACACTACACTGACACTGTTCGTATCCTCAATAACCTTAGGATACTGCCACCTCTCTTCCATACTGCCGTTTACATATCCTGTAGATTCCTCATAAATAGGCGCTGTTGAAGCGTATGAACTTGCAATCTTCCACTGAGCATATCTTCCTGCCAGATTATTTCCCCTGTCATTTTCTACAGGAGCACGCCAGAAGTTTGGTCTTGGAAGTCCAAGCCCCTGTATCAGCTCTTTTCCGCCATAATTATATGATGTAATATTGCCCTTATCTCTTGAGAACATTACGCTAAAGTGATTTCCCTTAACGCCAATATTATAGTCACCCTTTATCACCTTGAGCGGTGCGCAGCAAATGGATGTAGAAGCTGCAAGTCTGAACACTCCCTGACCAAAGGCTACCTCGTGTCCTCTCTCTGCCCATAATGAATCATCGCGAAGTCTGAAGGAAACGGTTACAACATACTCATCAAGCGGGAATGGGCCGTTTTCGTTATAGCCTTCAACTCCCATAACTGACATTCTTGCTGTTATAGCCTCAGGAAGCTCATACTCTTTTTCTGAAAGAGGCTCTACAGCTGTAGCCATGTGCTTTTCAAGAAGTTTCTTGCCGTCTCTTTCAAGAATTACCAGGCAATCGTACTCACTTGTATTTGTGAAAAGAGAATTGTTAACAACTTTAACCTTGTCTCTTTCTACAGTTACCCTGATGTTCTGATAGTTGAACTTAACATCCTGCATCTTGGCATAAGGTTCACGATCAGAATTAACGATACCATTTCCACTAAAGCTATAATCTGTCGGTCTCTCTCCATGGTCTCCACCATAGGCCTGATAATCTTCGCCAAAGCAGTTCTTGGCCCTAATTGTCTGATCTATGAAATCCCAGATAAATCCGCCCTGATAGCGGGGTTCTCTTTCGGCAAGATCAGTATACTTGAACATTCCGCCAATGCTGTTAGCCATGGCATGTGAATACTCGCAGCAGATAAAAGGCTTCTCAGGGTGCTCTGAGAGGAACTTCTCAATAGCCACAACAGGAGGATACATCTGGCTCTCCATGTCACTGGTATCATTGTAAGTTCTGTCATGACAGATTCCTTCGTAGTGTACAAGCCTGTCAGGATCAAGTTTTCTGAACAACTGAGACATCTCATAAGGAACTTTGCCTCCGTGAGACTCATTTCCGATAGACCATATAAGCACTGAAGGATGGTTCTTATCAAGCTGATATGTGGAATTGATCCTATCAAGCATCATCTCCATGCAGTTCTCTCTGCTGCCCGGAATTGCATAGGGAATTGCTGCCTCATTTCCAAGATGTGACCAGCTTCCATGTGACTCCAAGTTATTCTCGGCAATCATATATAAGCCGTAAATATCGCAAAGTTCATAAATAGCCGCAGAATTCTGATAATGACTGGTTCTTATGGCATTTATATTATTTCTTTTCATTGTGATTATGTCTTTGAGTGTATCTTCATAAGAAACAACACGTCCGCTATCGCAGGAAAATTCATGTCTGTTGACACCCTTAAACACAATTCGCTTGCCGTTTATCAGCATAAGGCCATCTTTCATTTCAAAGCGCCTAAAGCCAACATTCTGGCTAACTACTTCGAGAACATTTCCATCCTCGTCTGTAACTTTTATAACAAGCTGATAGAGTTGAGGATCCTCAGCACTCCACAACATAGGAGATGTCACCTTGTCTTTTACCACATTTTCCGTGCGATCACCAGGTAGTTCCACTTTGCCCCATACAACAGGGTGATTGTTTCTATAAAGCTTGTATTCCAGATTGCCCTGTCCTGAAGTCTTATAAGTAACCTCAAGCTCAGCCTCTGTAAACTCATCATTTAAAAGAGTTCTGATCTTAACGTCCTCAAGATGTGCTGATGGAATAAGCTGCAAAAAGACATTTCTATAAATTCCTGAAAATCTAAAGAAATCCTGATCCTCCATCCAGCTTGAAGATGTCCACTTAAACACCTGAACAGCCAGCTTATTTACACCCTCTTTTAAGAAAGGGGTAAGATCAAACTCTGAAGGAGTAAATGTGTCTTCGCTATATCCGACATAATGGCCATTGAGCCAGAGGGCATAGCCGCTTTCAACGCCATCAAATACCACATGAACTGTCTGTCCATTCCACTGGACAGGAAGATTAAAATACTTAACATAACTTCCAACAGGATTAAACTCCTCCGGAACCTGCCCAAGCTCTATCTTCTCATGTCCATCCCACGGATACTGAACATTTATATAGGCCGGAATGTCATAGCCTTCCATCTGCATGTGGGCAGGAACATGTATATCATCCCAGAAATCGCAGTCATAATCCTCTTTTTCAAATCCAGGAACTACTGCTCTGTAGTTCTTGGCATAATGAAATTTCCACAATCCGTTTAAAGAAATCCTCAGTGATGTATCTCCCTCAGCAAGCTCATCCTCAGTCGCAAAGCTCACAAAATCTCCATGAGCAGGGAGCACATTGTCTTTAAACACTTCCGGATCAGCAATAAAAGAATACTCAAATTTATCCATTAGTCTTCCTCCATAATGTAGGTAATAAAATGATTACCGTTTTCTTCGAAAAGCTTCTCTGAATCATTCATTCCATATTTGTATACAGCGCCGGTAGTAGGATTCATCAACACCGTATTAAGATCATTAAAACCGATGATCAGAACAGCTGTACCGTCATTTAACATAGCCATTACAGGAATGTCTTTGTTGGTATAATACAACATAGCTGACATTGGGCACCCATCAAGATCAAGTATCCTTGCATCCGGGAGCGATGATTCAAGTATCTGATAAACACTGTCTCCGCCCGCAAGAAGCGATTCAACATTTCTGTTAACACCCTCATAATTAAGTATCAGATCCAGACATACTGATACAGGATCCTTACTTGTCATATTTGGATATATTTCCGCAGATCTTGTTATTGACATGTTCTGATTGGATCTCAGAAGATTTCCTTTTATCCAAACATATTTATTATTATCACCTACTACAGTTCCCGGAGAACGAAAAGCAAGTTTCACTGCCTCAGCAGGATCACTGTATATCCCCTCTATTCCCATGAGACCATACACATAATAAAAAGGCTTCTCATCTGCATTTCTCTTAGTATCAATATTTACGTCCCTGTCGCCTTCAAAAAGAGTCTGAGCCGGGGTAAGAACTCTTATCTGCTTGGTCTTTATCTCGCTCTTGGTTGAAATCTGAACTATCTTTTCATATATATCAACAGAAACTACAGAGACAGTATTACTTCCCTTCTCTGCCTTCAAAGTACTCATGATCTGGTCATCATAGGTACTGATATATTTTCCTGCCTCCTCATCCTTGACAACTCTCGTCATCCTGATCTGATTATCGCTGATAGATACTGAAGTTACATAAATGCCATCAGGGTGATAATTCTCTAAGATATTGCCATCGCCATCCTGAATGAGAATATTGTACATAGCATATACTGGATTTCCCATCTGGTCATTGAGAACATCCGATTCATGCACGAGACCATAAACCATGTCCTCTCCCATGAAGCCCAGTACCCTGATCAGATCACCATTTTCTGCTGTAACCTCAGATACAGTCTTGGTTCCAAGATTCATCATATTCAGACTCTTAAGATCATCGCTCTGCCAGGCAATAGTGTTCATTGATTCAGAAATCTTGTATTCTCCCTGTCCAATGTCATCCACAACTGAAGTAGATGTCCTATCATTTAAGTCTATCGCATATATATTCTGATCAAGCATAACGTAAAAGACATCACTGTTATTTACATAAGCTATTGTATCCACATACTCCATCAGAATCTGCGGATCACTCTTACTCTGAACAAAAGCCTGCTCTTCAACTGCATTGATGGTAGCGTTATAGTCATAGACAGCTATTCCCACCTGGCCTTCATGCGTGCCCCTGTTCATATAACCGGCCACAGCAAACTTAACATTTCCGGCCTCATCGACCTTGAGAATCTTGATGCAATTCTGATCCCATCTGGTCCTGATATCATTGTTGTTATCATCGTAAAAGCCAAAAAGATAAGCCAGTCTGTTCTCAGAATTGTTGAGCATATAGAGTCTGTTCTCAGAAACAAAAGCAAATGCACTTCCGCTACTACTCTCAACGAGCTGTAAATCAGGGTCTGAAATACTAAGGCCGATCACATTTTTGGTAATGGAAAAAGATTTAGTATCAAAAATATAATTAACAGTCCTCTCGAAGTTGAGAAGATATATTCTGTCACTGGTAAACCTTAGTCTGTATGCCTCACATACATTATAGGTTTTATTGAGAGCCCCTTCTTTAATACTAATCTGATATTTCAGAAGATAGCTTCCCGTCTGACCATGTATATCTGTAACATAGACCTCAGGATCTGAGTGGTCTACAATCTGAAGATCCCCCCATGTAACCTGATTGAAACTGCTATGAATGTTTACTTTGTTAAAAGAAGTATTGTCTCCCTCTGAATTAGATTCAAGATATCTGGAATATTCTGATGCCGCTTCTTTATCAAAAGTAGCAATGCTAAAATTTCTGACAAAATCTACTTCTTCATCAATATGATATCTGCTCTCATCGTTAGTCCATACAATCCTTGAATAAAACCTTGCCCTGCCAATCTCTGTATCCATCAGCATTACCAGCATATATTCCGAACCTGAAGAGATCAGATCTTTGAGCTGAAAAGAACCTGTTATAGTATCTTCACTTTCTTTGTAATCCTGAAGATCAGTATTCTCAACAAGACCGCTGCCATCTATATTTCTAACTTCAAAACTCAGGTTGGTAACCTTCTGGCCATAGGTTTTTATCTTGTAGTTAATATCTCTTCCACTACCTATAGGGAAAATAGTTCCCCTGATGTGGCTGATATCCATCTCTTCAAGATAGCCGTGAAGCGGGCTGACTTCTCTGTAATTACTGACAAACGAAACTGTTGGCAGAGTCGCCTCAGACATCTGCGCTGTCATATCCGCATTATCGCCAGTTGAAAGCCTGCTAATAATTAAAACCGCAATTACGAATATTAATATGGCATATATTGATTTAAATATAGTGAGTTTTACTGATTTTCCCTGCATAATTGACTTTCAATTTGAATAATAGTAAGATTTTTGTAATACAATTTCAGCTGTTTGCAGTTTTCTCGAAAGGAGACAATATGGATCATCCAATCTTGTACCGCAAACGCTTCATTCCTGATGAATGCCTTGAACTCAAGGATGATATCATTCTGGAATGTAACGGCAAACAAATTGTAACCAAGTGGAATACCATTCACAGCAGATGCGATCTGGCCAGGGGGTATTCCTGCTATTATCTGGATCGCGGCTACAAGATCAGCAAATTCCTGCGTTCTGACGATTCACTCCTATGCTGGTACTGCGATATCATAACCTATGAATACAATCCTGATAAAAATTCCCTTTTAGTAATTGATCTTCTCGCTGACGTGAAAATTTATCCTGACGGACGACAGCGGGTTGTTGATCTTGATGAGTTATCAGAAGCTTTTGAGAAGCGACTGATTGATGAAACACTTCTGAAAAAGAGCCTGCTCTCACTGAACAAGCTCCTTAATGATCTGTACGAAGTAGGCATTATTGAACTGGCCAGCCCGATTGAAAAACTGGCCGATAAAAATGATCAATAAAATACATGCCCACCTATATTTATTCCACTCAGCCCCGGAACCGGTGTCCTGAAATAAACACAGTTTCCTACATTTGAATAGCCTTTCATAGCTTCATCGGCAGCCTGGTAACAGGCTGCTGTTGCTTTGCCCTCTGCCAGTGCAAGCGCAAGTCTTCCGCTGCTCACAGGCGAAAACTGTTTATTCTGATAAATAACACCCACAACAGTATCCGGATATACTGAACTCAAAACTCTATTGATTACAACAGCTCCTACGGCTACTTTACCTTCATATGGCTCTGATCCTGCCTCACAATAAATCAGATTAGCCAGAAGATATCTGTCGCCATCTGCAAAAGAAACCTCTGAAATATTCCTCCAGGCAGAAGATGCTGCCAGTTTGGAAAGCCTTATTTCTTCTGCAAGCTTAGCTTCCAGTTTCTTAATATCAGCTTCCTGAGCCTTGATCTGATCCTCCAAAGCCTGAGCCTTGGCTTCTGCATCAGAGATATCATTGGCATATTGCTTGATACTACCGGATGTCTGATTAACTAGTCCGGAAACTCTGCTCTGTTCTGCCTGAGCCTTGACCTTGTATTCATCAAGCTGCTCTTTTTCCTCTTTCAGCTTGGCCTCCTTGGCCTCAATGCTCTTCCTTGTTTCTATATATTGCAGAAACATCTTCCTGTCATAAGCTGATAACTGCTCAACATAGTTGTTCTGATTGAGGAAATTTGCAAAGCTTGTTGCACCCACCAACATATCAAAAAGAACAAAGTTCTGTTTCTCATAGATGAACTGAACACGCTTTTTCATGCTGGCATACTGAGAAACTTCTGTTTTTCTGGCTGCTTCCAGTTCCGCCATTGTATTCTCAATTTCTATTTCTTTATCATCAATCTGTTCTTCCAGATCTTCCAGATTATTACTGACTTCTGTAAGCTGATTGTTCAGCGAACTGAGCTGATTCTGAAGGGATGACTTTTCCTCATTCATTTCGGCAATGTCATCCTTGGTATTGTCCAAATCGTTTTGTGACTGTTTCTTTTTCTCTTTAGCATCTTCAAGCTGTTTCCTGGTTGATTCTGTAGCAGTAACCTTCACAGAAGATGTGGATCCTAAACCAATAACAACCGCAGCCAGTATCGCTACTATTCTTTTACCACAAACCCAGTTTGTCTTCTTCATATTCGTCTCATATGGTAATTTTAATATTTCTGCCGCTTGGCTGGTACTGATAGTATCTGACTCCTGCAGCATCAAACATCTTCTTTGATGCTCTGGTGCTGGCAGAAGTGCTGTACTTATCACTATCATATACCACAGTGCGAATACCTGCCTGTATTATAGCCTTGGCACACTCATTACAAGGAAAAAGAGATACATATATCTTGGCACCTACAAGGCTTCCGCCCCTGTAATTAAGTATTGCATTGAGCTCACTATGAGTAACAAAAGGATACTTGGTCCCAAGTTCATCCTCTCCATCTCTTTCCCATGGAAACTCCTCATCAGAGCATCCCTTAGGAAATCCATTGTAGCCCATGGAAAGAATGTTATTATCTTCGCTTACAATGCAACTTCCAACCTGAGTATTGGGATCCTTGGATCTCATTGCAGCGAGTTTGGCAACTCCCATAAAATACTCATCCCAAGAAATATAGTCTTCTCTTTTCATGTAACCTCCCCAAAAAACCAAGTGGTGCATCTACATGCAAGCATGCATACGTGTGACTTTATTTTCGTCCCTGTATCACTCATTTCGTACCGAAGATCCTGTCTCCTGCGTCGCCGAGACCCGGAACGATATATCCATGCTCGTTGAGCTTCTCATCGAGTGAACCTACGTAAATATCAACATCAGGATGTGCTGCCTTCATAGCCTCAAGTCCTTCAGGAGCTGCGATGATGCACAGGAAATGAATATGTTTACAGCCTCTGTCCTTGAGCATCTGGATAGCTGCAACTGATGAACCGCCTGTTGCAAGCATTGGATCTACTACAAAAATTTCTCTCTCTGCAACGTCTGCAGGCATTTTGCAATAATACTCTACAGGCTTAAGTGTCTCAGGATCTCTATAAAGACCGATATGTCCAACCTTAGCGGCAGGAATAAGAGCCAGCATTCCATCAACCATACCAAGACCTGCTCTAAGAATAGGAACTACACAAAGCTTTCTTCCCTTAAGCTCCTTGACTGTTGTCTTGCAGATAGGTGTCTCAATCTCGACATCCTGAAGCTGAAGATCTCTTGTTGCTTCATAGCAGATAAGTGTTGCAATCTCTGCAATTGTGTCTCTGAAATCCTTAGTACCTGTGTCAGTTCTCCTAATATAACCAATCTTGTGCTGAATCAGTGGGTGATCCATAATAACTACTTTTGCCATTTCATGCCTCCTGGATTTAAAAATCATTATCTATTATTTTAAAAAATGATAATAGTCTTAATTATTTCTCAAGCTCAGCAATTTTAGCTATTCTGCGGCTATGCTTCTCAAGATTTGAAAAAGGTGTATCAAGGAATGTATCTACTATCTCATTTGCAAGAACAGGGCCAACAAAACCGCCGCCCATTGCAAGCACATTTGCATCATTGTGCTCTCTTGTAAGTCTGGCTGTAGATACTTCTGAGCAAAGAGCGCATCTAACGCCCTTAATCTTGTTAGCAACTATTGAAATGCCGATTCCAGTTGTGCAGATCACAATGCCTTTCTCGCACTCTCCTGCTGCTACTGATTTAGCAGCTGCAGCTCCAAAATCAGGATAGTCACATGAGTTCAGATCATAAGTTCCGAAATCCTTATACTCAATCTTCCTCTCATCAAGGTGTCTCTTAACTGACTCCTTGAGTTCAAATCCGCCGTGATCACTTGCTAATGCTATCATTTTCATTCTCCTCTTTGGTAATACAGCCTCTAGGCTAAAGCCTCATTGACGACTGTACCATATATATTATAATGTTTTTACATTTATTCTCAAACAGTTTTGATATTATGTCCCGCAGCTTTTAGAAGTCTGTTCATAATAGCCTGTCCGATTCCACTGTCGTCAAAAGATTCAGAGAACATAACATCAATATTCTCATCATCAAATTCGCGAAGAACCTTGAACAGTTCATGAGCTATTGTACGCTCATCCTGTCTGTTTCCTACACTCTTAACAACATCTGCCTTGTACAGTTCTCTGGTAGTATCTGTGGCAATGATTCCCACTCTTTTACCTTCTGAAGCTGCCAATGCAGACTGTTCATTTATATAAGAAACTACCTGCTCCTGAGCGCCCTGTACTATCATAAGGTCTCCCTTTGGAGCATAGTGCTTGTATTTCATACCCGGAGCCTTGGGTCTCTCAGTTGATTTACTGTCGATAATCGTCTTATCTATGCTGATTTCTCCAAGAACATCTTTTAGCATCTGTGCTGTAATATAGCCTGGTCTAAGGATCATCGGAACAGGCGATGTCAGATCTACAATTGTTGATTCAAGGCCTATACCAACCTGGCCTCCATCAATTATCATCTCTATCTTACCTGAGAGGTCCTCTACGCAATACCTTGCAACCGTAGGGCTTGGTCTTCCAGATGTATTAGCTGAAGGCGCTGCTATATAACCTCCTGACTGCCTGATAAGTTCAAGTGCAATCTTATTGTTAGGCATTCTGATAGCTACTGTATCAAGTCCCCCGGTTGTTTCATAAGGGACTTTGTCATTCTTATTCATGATCATTGTAAGAGGGCCTGGCCAGAATGCATCAGCCAGCTTCCTTGCTGCTTCCGGAACCTCTTTTACAATGCCTGCAAGATCATCCATATTGGCAACATGCACTATTAGCGGATTATCGGATGGTCTGCCCTTTGCTGCATATATTTTCTTGGATGACATTGGATTAAGTGCATCTCCACCAAGACCATAAACTGTCTCAGTCGGAAAAGCTACAAGTCCGCCATCCCTTATTATCTGTCCTGCTCTTTTCAGGCCTTCAAAGGCCTCTTTGTTCATTTCACTTTCTTTTATTACTATTACTTCTGTTTCCACTTCTTTATTCCTCGATATAACCTGCAATAACGTCCCAAACATCTGGTGTTTCCATGCCAAGTGACCATTCTGCAATTCCGGCAATATTCTGAGCTCTCATAGAATCAATCTTCTGGCCGATGGAAGTAGCATCCTCCATCCAAATCTGATTGAAGGTTCCTTCTGAAGATGTAAATTCTCCATAGTTCTGCCCGGCTTCTACATCCCAGGTCAGCTCAATACTATGATTAGAAATATAATCCTTGGCAGTCTGCATTGACACTGCTTCACTTGAAAGAGCGCCTCCAGAAGTATGCCATATTCTGGTATAAAATGGAACAGCATTAATAACTTTGGATGGATCAACCTTGGCTGTCGTATTAATTAGACCATTTTCTACATAACTAAGAGAAGCTACAGATCCGGCCTCAGCAGATCCGGCGTAATGCTCATCATATCCCATGATGATCACATAATCTGCTACAATTCCCTGTTCTCTAAGGTTGTAGTGGTCATTAAAATGCATAGGCACATAGTCATCTATTGAGTAAACAAGCCCATTTGCTCTGCAGGCAATAGATAATTCTCTTACAAATTCCACGTAAGACTGTCCATCTTCATAATCGATAGTCTCAAAATCCAGATTGATCCCATCAACACCCATTTCAGTAGCAAGAGCCATAAGCTGATCAATAGCGTTCTGTCTGCTCTTGTAACGAGAAAGAAACTCTGTTGTGGAAAAATCTCCTGTTCCTGTAAAGTTATCGAACAAAGCCCACACTTCAAGACCCTTGTCATGAGCTGCTCTAACATAAGAAGCTGACGCTATGCTTGTCACATCTCCATCATTGGAATTAAGTTTGAACCATGTTGGAGAGATTACATTAAGGCTCTTTGCTCCGGCAACAACCGATGAAAATGTATCGTTACCCGCAACACCACCAATATTATGGAAGCCCAGGTTGATCTTATGCCCTCTGTTAAGTGATGTATACTCTTCTTCTACATAATCAGTTACAGGAATCGGGCTCTTAGTTGTAATGTCAGAAAGTCTCTTATTCTCTACATATCCAATATAAGAATCTGAGCTCTTAACTTTTGTCCAGTTCTCAAGCTCTTCCAGAACTGTAACAGTATCTCCCTTGGCAAGATCAATAAGGATTTCACTCTTAACACCACCACGAAGTCGAAGCTGTGTATCTTTATTAATAGAAGCAATCTTCTCATCATCCCAACTTGTAGTGAGCTGCATATGATTAGGCTCTGTAAATCCCTCGTAAAAGAAATTTGTATATTTCTTTACATAATCAAGAGCAACATAGAGTTCTTCGCCTTCTGTTCTGGCAATCACGTAACCCACATCCTCAGACGTACCTGTTGAATCTGTCCATGTTGTGGAACCAACCTCTGCTATGATCACCTTACTTGCAGTTGTGTAAAAGAGAGAATTATCTGCCTCTCCATAGTAGAATCTATCGTTAAGATACTTCTGTACTGATGCAAAATCCATATAATAATGGCCGTCCAAAAGTCTTGCTCTCTCTTCTATCCTCTCATTTCCAAGGATAATAGCAACATCTGTATCACTACTGATATCAAAGTAGTTGTTAAGATCAGCCCTTTCATCACTGTATGAATAATGCTGATAAGCTATTTGCGCGGCATATATTCCGCCAATAACTAAAATAAGAGCGATTATAATAATCGCTGGAATTACTTTCTTTTTCATGTCCTAGCTCCTTTACAATCGCTCTATATTATAGCAAACTATTCAATATACGTCATTATTTAAGTCTCTGTGCATATCGCATTTTTAATATGTATATGTAAGGCGGGGTCCTCTTTATATATTAGCGATGATTATTGATAGTTTTTATGCACTTTTTCCTTATTATATTGTGTCTTTTTCAGAACCAAAAGGTATTATGCATGTGATAAATTCTGAAGCATTCATGTAAAAGCCACATTTTCTTTTGACGTATATTAATATCCGAGGCGCCACTTGCCTAGTCCTTAGTTTTGGTGCATGTCGATTTCACCAAATATGGTATAATAGTATTAGGAAAATACTATAAATTGTCTATGCAATTAACGTTGTTTTTGTGAAAATAATTTAAGAAACTAAATCGAATAAATCTTAGTAAGACATTTCATACTGGCATATGAAACAATGAATAAAAGAAAATAACGATTATGTTTCTGATTCTCGCCTCCTTTCCGGACTGTAATGTCCAGGCAGGCGCCTCACAAAATTTATAGTACTAGGAAATTATTAAGATTTACCATCGAAATTTCTTAAGATTTTATTAAGATGGAAAATTTTTTCCTAATTCCAATCGTTAAATTGTACAAAATTTAATTTTTTTGTAAAATCTGACGATAACTCTATTGACATAGAATACTCAATAAATTAGTATCTATGTATTCCAAAGTCAGGAGGTAAGCATCATGAAAATTGAAAAAGTCAATGATCATCAGATTCGATGCACACTTACCAAAGATGACCTTGCGAAGCGCGACCTTAAGATTACAGAGCTTGCATATGGAACCGAGAAAGCCAAAGAGCTATTTCAGGACATGATGCAGCAAGCAAATTTACAATATGGTTTTGACGCTGAGGACACTCCTCTTATGATCGAAGCTATCCCCATCAACTCAGAATGTATTGTTCTTATTATTACCAAGGTAGAGGATCCCGAAGAGTTGGACACACGTTTTTCCAATTTTGCTCCATCCGTACACGAGGAAGATGAAGAGGACGAATACGATTACGACGATGAGGACGAAGAATATGAGGAGGATGAGGAAGAAGATGTAATGGGTCTTTTCCGAAGACTGCAACACAGCAATCTTAGTGATTCATTAGATTCCTCAATGAGCAGTCCTTTCTCAGATTCCAAGAAGCTTAAGGAAAAAACTACTAACCCTCGCAAGAAGGGACAACCTAGCAGAAAAGGTTCCAGAATCTTTTCATTTGACTCTCTTCACGAGGTTACTAGATTCGCTGCAATTGTTAGCAGGAAATTCAATGGTATCAACACATTGTACAAGAATGAAACAAATGGCAAGTTCTATCTGATACTTCATCAGGGCGAGCTTGAAGATAATGTATTTGCTAATATCTGTTCTCTTCTCACCGAATATGGTAAGACCGAGATTGGTTCAACTGCAGAGGAACAGTATCTTGCAGAGCATTATACAACACTTGTCAGAGATAACGCTGTACAGGCACTTTCCAAAATTTGATCATATCAGTGCTATGTAATTTAAATAGACAGAAGGCATCAGCCTTCTGTCTATTTTTCTTTGTATTAATTCCTATACTAAATAACTTACGTTAAAGGAGCCGGTCCATTACTGAACCGACTCCTTATTATCAGCATTTATTTAATTAGTTCTTGCCATAAAGAGAAACGAGTTTCTCAAGGTAAGCTCTGTGCTCCTTAGCATGCTCAGCAGCAGCAGCGTTGAGCTTAGCAGCTCTCTCAGGATTCTTGAGCTTAAGTGAAAGGTATCTAACCTCACCATCAAGGAAGCTCTGGAAGTCTTCTGTAGCTGGTTTAGAATCAAGAGTGAACTTGTTCTCTGCCTGAGGATTGAATCTGAACATATCCCAATATCCTGTAGCTACAGCCTTCTTCTCCTCATCCATAACCTTGTTCATGCCGGCCTTAAGACCCTGGTTGATACAAGGAGCATATGCGATGATAAGTGAAGGTCCTGGATAAGCCTCAGCCTCTTTAATTGCATTGATTGTCTGCTGCATATTAGCGCCCATAGCGATCTGGGCAACATATACGTAGCCATAGCTCATTGCGATAGAAGCAAGATCCTTCTGCTTGATCTCTTTACCACCTGCAGCGAACTGTGCAACAGCACCTGTAGGAGTAGCCTTAGATGACTGTCCGCCTGTATTTGAGTAAACCTCAGTGTTTACAACGAGAACGTTAACATCCTTACCGGAAGCAAGTACGTGATCAAGACCACCAAATCCGATATCGAATGCCCAACCGTCACCACCGAAGATCCACTGTGACTTCTTAGCTGCGAAGTCTTTGTTCTTGATGATGTACTTAGCTGCATCTGAGTTGTCACCCTTAAGAGCCTCGATAAGAGCATCTGTAGCAGCTGAGTTCTCAGCGCCATTTGAGAATGTATCAAGCCACTTCTGAGCAGCATCCTTAGCAGCGCCGCCAGCAGCTACAACAGCCTCAACCTGCTCCTTGATAGCATCACGAAGTGCGTTCTGAGCAAGTACCATACCCATACCAAACTCAGCGTTATCCTCGAACAATGAGTTATCCCATGCAGGACCCTGGCCCTTAGCATTTACTGTGTATGGTGTTGAAGGTGAAGAGTTACCCCAGATTGATGTACATCCTGTAGCGTTTGCAACGTACATTCTGTCACCAAAGAGCTGAGTAACAAGCTTAACATAAGGAGTCTCACCACAACCTGCGCAAGCGCCTGAGAACTCAAGGAGTGGCTGCTTGAACTGTGAGCCCTTAATTGAGCCTTCGCCAAACTTAGCAACAACGTCTTCCTTAATAGGAAGTGTTACAGCATAATCGAAGTACTTCTGCTCGTCCTTGTTAGCTGCGATAGCACCCATCTTAAGTGTCTCGCCCTTATTGTTACCAGGACATACATTTGCGCAAGAACCGCAACCTGTACAGTCAAGAGCAGAAATAACAACTGAATACTTATATCCATCCATTCCAACAAGAGGCTTAGTCTGAAGTCCCTCTGGAGCCTTAGCAATCTCATCATCTGTCATAGCGATTGTACGGATTGCAGCGTGTGGACATACAAGTGAACAGAATCCACATCCAATACATGTTGTAGCGTCCCAAGCAGGAACGTTAACTGCAATACCTCTCTTCTCGAATGCAGCTGATCCTGAAGGTGTATCACCAGCAACGTAAGGAAGTACATCTGAAACCTTAAGAGTGTTACCTTCCTGAGCGTTAACCTTAGTCTGGATATTGTTAACGAAGTCAACAACGTCCTTTCTGCTGCCTTCAGCCTTCTTGAAGTCAAGACCTTCATCCTGTGCATCCTTCCATGACTCAGGAATCTCAACCTTGATAAGGTTCTTAGGATCTGCACCGGCATCGATAGCAGCCCAGTTCTTCTTAACAACATCTTCACCCTTACGGCCATATGTCTTCTGAGCAGCGTCCTTCATGAACTTAATAGCATCTTCTTCAGGAATGATCTTTGTGATGTTGAAGAATGCAGACTGAAGAATTGTGTTAATTCTTGTAGGTCCCATTCCAACTTCAACACCGATCTTAGAACCGTTCATGATATAGAAGTTGATCTTGTGATCATACATGAACTTCTTAACCTGACCAGGAATCTCAGCCTCAAGCTGATCTACTGTCCAAGGGCAGTTAAGAAGGAATGAACCACCATCAACAAGTTCCTGAACCATGTTGAACTTACGGATATATGATGGATTGTGGCAAGCTACGAAGTCAGCCTTCTTGATAAGGTAAGTTGACTTAATAGGCTTCTTACCAAATCTAAGGTGAGACATTGTAACACCACCAGACTTCTTGGAGTCATAATCAAAGTATGCCTGTGCATACATGTCTGTGTTATCACCAATGATCTTGATAGAGTTCTTGTTAGCACCAACAGTACCGTCAGCACCAAGACCCCAGAACTTACAGTTTGTTGTTCCCTCTGGAGTTGTAACAAGTGGAGCACCAGCATCAAGTGAAAGATTTGTTACATCATCCTCGATACCGATTGTAAACTCTTCCTTCTTGTCGTTCTCGAATACAGCAACGATCTGTGCAGGTGTTGTATCCTTAGAACCAAGACCATAACGGCCACAGAATACAGGAACTGATTCAAACTTAGTTCCCTTAAGAGCTGCGATAACATCAAGAGCAAGAGGCTCACGATATGATCCAGGCTCCTTAGTTCTATCAAGAACTTCGATTCTCTTAACTGATGCAGGGATAGCATCAACAAGAGCCTTAGCTGAGAATGGTCTGTAAAGACGAACCTTAACAACACCAACCTTCTTGCCCTGCTTCTCAAGATAATCGATAGTCTCTTCGATTGTATCGTTTACAGAACCCATAGCAACGATAACTACTTCTGCGTTAGGATCTCCATAGTAGTTAAAGAGCTTGTAATCTGTACCAATCTTAGCATTAACCTTGTCCATGTACTTCTGAACAATTTCAGGAAGCTCATTATAACCTGTGTTACAAGCTTCTCTTGTCTGGAAGAAGATGTCAGGGTTCTGAGCTGAGCCCATCTGACATGGATGGTTAGGATTAAGAGCGCTAGCCTTGAATGCATCAATAGCATCATGGTTAACCATCTCATCAAGATCCTTGTAGTCCCAAACCTCGATCTTCTGAATTTCGTGTGATGTACGGAATCCGTCGAAGAAGTTGATGAAAGGAATTCTACCTTCAATAGCTGCGCAATATGCTACAGGAGTAAGGTCCATTACTTCCTGTACGCTGGAATCACAAAGCATAGCAGCACCTGTCTGACGGCAAGCGTATACGTCTGAGTGATCACCAAAGATGTTGAGTGCGTGAGAAGCTACACAACGAGCAGATACGTTGAATACTCCAGGAAGTCTCTCACCGGCTACCTTGTAAATATCAGGGATCATAAGAAGAAGTCCCTGTGAAGCTGTGTATGTAGATGTAAGTGCACCTACTACCAGTGATCCGTGTACAGCACCAGCTGCACCAGCCTCAGACTGCATTTCTGTAATCTGTACTGTACGACCGAAAATATTCTTCTTTCCGGCTGTTGCCCATTCATCTACATGCTCAGGCATAACAGATGATGGTGTGATTGGGTACATAGCAGCAACTTCAGTAAAAGCATATGATGCATATGCAGCTGCTTCGTTACCGTCCATGGTTTTCATGTTTCTTGCCATTTTGATTCCTCCTACCTTAAATTTTTGGATTATTTTGGCTTATATAATAAGTTGTATAGAAAACCTAAGAAACCGCGCAAAAATTCCGTTCACATTTTCTTCCTCCCATGGAAAACAGATGTGACGGATATTTCACTCGTATTCTGCCGTATTCAATAGTATCATCAAATCTATACTGATGTCAATGTTTACAAGGGTTTGACGGCAATTTATGTAAACGCTTACATTTCCCTTGTTTATCCATATTGTCAGTTAATTTATTTTAATTTAATCTTTTCATCTGATAAAAGTTTTCGTTAATAGTCTTGCGCAAAAACTTCTGTTATATTATCATAATCATGTATCAATGAACGGTATGGCTAACCGTTCTGCAATTTGACACAATATGGCATTTAAATAATGGAAGGAGACTATTATGGCATACGTTATTAGTGATGGTTGCATCAGCTGCGGTTCATGCGCTGCTCAGTGCCCTGTATCAGCAATTTCTCAGGGAGATACACAGTACGTTATCGATGCAAATACATGTATCGACTGCGGTTCATGTGCAGCTCAGTGCCCTGTATCAGCAATCTCTCAGGGTTGAGTCCAAGCAGAAAATGATAAAAGAGCAATTCTCAAGTTCACTTGAAGAATTGCTCTTTTTTTATTTGATATTTGACGCAACCAAATGAACGAGGAAATGCTCTGCATTTCCGAGTGCGAAGGGCTCGCATACTCTTATTTTCGCTCATTAGTGACCCTTCTCAAGATTAGCAAATTTAGTATACTGTGGAAGCCAGATGAGCTCTACCGTTCCGATAGGGCCATGTCTTTGCTTGGCTATAATAACTTCCGCAATTCCCTTTTTCTCAGTATCCTTATTATAATAATCATCTCTATACAGGAACATAACCATATCTGCGTCCTGCTCGATAGCTCCGGATTCTCGAAGGTCAGACAACATAGGTCTGTGATCAGGTCTCTGTTCAACTGCTCGTGACAGCTGAGAAAGCGCTATGACAGGGACATTGAGCTCTCTGGCAAGAGCCTTTAATGATCTTGAAATCTCAGAAATCTCCTGCTGTCTTGATTCCGACGCTCTTCCCGTACCGCCTGACATAAGCTGTAAATAGTCGATCATAATAACCTGAAGATCAAACTCCATCTTATATTTACGGCACTTGGATCTGAGCTCCTGGATAGAAATACTCGGAGTATCATCGATTATAAGCTTGGACGAGCCTACAACATCAGCACTCTCAATGAGTTTCTCCCAGTCCATATCCGACATATTACCTGTTCTGATGTGCTGAGAATCAACATGTGATTCCATAGAAAGGAGACGGTTAACAAACTGCTCCTTGGACATTTCCAGTGAGAACATTGCTACGCATTTATTATCATGGAAAGCCATATGTTCAGCTATGTTCAGTACGAATGCCGTCTTACCCATAGCAGGTCTTGCCGCGATCAGAATAAGGTCCGAAGGCTGGAATCCGGCTGTATTATAATCCAGATCTGTAAATCCTGTTGAATGGCCTGTAACATTGCCTTTCATCTTACTTGCAATCTCAATTCTGTTAAGGGCATTCATAACGACCTGATCAATTGATACAAAGTCACCCGTATTACGCTTCTGCGTTATCTGGAATACCTTCTTCTCAGCGTCATTCAAAACGCCTTCCATATCATCTGCGTCATTGTAGCAGGCATTGATTGTCTCTTCACTTACATGTATAAGTTTTCTGAGAGTAGATTTATCTGCTACTATCTTGGCATAATACTTGACATTAGCTGATGTTGGAACTGCATTTATCAGATCACCGATAAACTCAACACTACTAACATTCGGTGGAACATTCTTTTCACGAAGTCTGTTCTGAAGTGTAACTATATCGACTGCGCTGCCTTCTCTATTAAGTTCAACCATTGTCTCAAAGAGCACACCAAGCTGCCTGTTGTAGAAGTCATCGGCAGTTACTATCTCTGCAGCAATCTCGATGGCATCTTTATCCATGAGCATAGCTCCAACTACTGACTGCTCCGCTTCAAGGCTGTTAGGCGCAACCCTTTTTAACAGCGTCTCTTCTGCCATATTACTGTTCCTTTACACAAACCTTAATTGTAGAGGTTACCTGAGGATGAAGCTTAACAGGTATCTCATAAGTTCCAAATGACTTGATTGGTTCAGGCATCTGAAGCTTCTTCTTGTCGATATCAAAGCCAAACTGCTGCTTGGCAGCTGTAACGATTTCCTTGGTGGATACTGAGCCAAAAACTCTTCCGCCCTCTCCGGCCTTCATAGTAAGCTGGATTGTCTCCTTACTGATCTTCTCACCATAAGCCTTAGCTTCATCGAGCTGCTGCTGAGCAATGATAGAATCTCTCTTCTGCTGATTCTTAAGCTCATTGAGTGCCTTCTGTGTTGCCTCTACGCCCAACTTCTTGGGAATTACAAAGTTCTTGGCATAGCCGTCACTTACCTTGACGATTTCTCCTTTTTTGCCAAGTGTCTTAACATCTTCTAACAAAATTACCTGCATTTATTATAATTCTCCTTCTTCCATCATTTTATCCAGTGTCTGCTTGACTATCTCTATAGCCTGTTCAGCATTCACATTTTCTATCTGACAACCGGCTGAACTCATATGTCCGCCGCCACCAAGCTTCTCCATGATGACCTGAACATTAACTTCGTCGATTGATCTGGCACTTACATAAACCTGATTCTGGTACTCAGTACAAATAAAGCTTGCTCTTACGCCCTTAATATTGAGTAGCTCATTGGCAGCCTGAGCGCCAATGATCGTCGGGCTCTGAATCTCATCGTTCTTGAGTACGGAAATAGCAAATTTGCCTTTATATACCTGAGCCTGACTTACAACATCAGCCTTGGCCTTGTACTCAAGAGCATCCTCTCTAAAGAGCTTACGAACACGTGTGACATCTGCACCATTTCTCCTAAGGAACGCTGCTGCCTCAAAAGTACGCACGCCTGTCTTATTCATAAAGTTATTGGTATCAACGATCATTCCTGAATACAGGCTGTCCGCCTCTTCATTCTTGATCTTGACGTTTTCACCAATGTACTGAAGAATCTCTGAAACCATCTCACAGGCAGATGAAGCATAAGGCTCAACATATGACAGAGTAGCGTTCTCTATAACTTCCGTGCCAGCTCTGTGATGATCGAGCACAACTATAGTCTTACAAAATCTGAGAAGCTCAGGGCACTCTGTAATACTGGGCTTATTAACATCGACTACTACCAGAACTGTGTTGCTGCCAGCCATGTCGATAGCCTGCTGATTGGATATGATCATATCCTCTTCATAATCAGGATTATTCTTGAACAGGTCAACAAGTGGCTGCATTGAAGTAGTTACATCATTTAAAACAATATGACACTTTCTATCTAGTGTCTTGGCAATTCTGTAAATACCGACTGATGATCCGAAGCTGTCTACATCACCAATCCTGTGTCCCATTACAATAACTGTATCCTTGCCGGAAATAATTTCTCTAAGAGCATGAGCCTTAACTCTCGCCTTAACTCTGGTGCTCTTCTCAATCTGCTGGCTCTTACCGCCATAATAAGAAATATTGTCATTGCTCTTAACAACCGCCTGATCTCCACCTCGACCAAGAGCGAGGTCTATGGCATTTCTGGCAAATTCATAATTCTGCGCATAAGACAGTCCGTCAAGTCCGATTCCAATACTGAGAGTCACAGCCATCTCATTACCAATATTAACTGTCTTAACATCCTCAAGAAGGTCAAATTTCTGATCTCTTAACATCTCGCATGACTTCTTGGGCATTACGACAAAGTACTTGTCCTTCTCTATTTTCTTGGCAATACCATTGCAGGAAGCAATATATTTATTTATTTTTCTATCGATAAGCGCTGTCAAAAGAGATCTTCTGACCTCTTCTACACTATCAAGGGCCTCTTCGTAGTTATCAAGATAAATAAGGCCGGCTGCCAGGGACTGATTGTCAACTTCTTCTATAGCCAGTCTGAGCGCTGTCTCATCAAAAAGATATATCGCAATAAGGCTGCCTTCATACTCCTGAGCATCAATAATATCGCTGTTAACAGCCATCTCATGAAGAGAAATTCTCTTGATCTTCATTGTATAATTGCTGTTCTCATATTCAATTTCGTAGGATAGCTCCTCGTATCCTTCAGGGAACTTGTCCGGTGTAATACTTGGGAAAAGAGTTGTTATAGATTTTCTATAGCCTCGCTCCAAATGAACAATTCGCTCAAATGCCTGGTTGGTCCATACGACCTTACCTGTATCATCAAGTACAGCATGTGCAAGATCAAGCTCTCTTAAGAGCTTTTTCTGGATCTGACCATACTCAGTAGCAAAGCTCACAAGCTCATTCATAATGAGCGGCCTATTATAGAAATTAATATAAAGAACCACAACGAAATACAGACCGGTGAATGCCAATAAAATAAGGCCGGCTGTAAAGTCGACGGTAAACACTGCTATATTTATAAGAAATAGCAATATTCCAAGATATGAAAAGACACGCAGATATGTCCTTAATTTCCCCTTTAGCTTAACTCTGTTCTTGTTAGACATTATTCTAAGTCCTCTTCCCCAAAAATTTGGACATGTTTTCACTTACTATAGTATAGCACAAAACTCCGTGATAGAAATCTCTATCACGGAGTTTGAAATAAAACACATTATTTAACTAGTTCTGATGATCACTTAACCAAATGGCCATTCTCATCAAAGGTATACTTCTTGAAGTATCTTGTGATTGTCTCTGATACTGCAAGTGTGCCGTCCTTCTTGGCATAATATGTATATCCGTCAACTGTGAACATATAATCCTTGGCTACTCTGCCGTTGGACTTGCAATAATATCTCTGTCCATCATAGGTTGTAAAGCCCTTAACTGCCTTGCAGTCAGAACCTAAAATGTACTCTGAGAAGTATATGTCTGTCTTGACGTCATGCTTTAGTGTTCCATCTGAATTTGGAATGTAGTATTCTCCGTCAATCTCAAGAAGTCCACTCTTTGCAATCTTGCCATTTGACCTTGCACAGTACTTATTGCCATTGTATTCAATAATTCCTGTTACAAGCACTCCATCTTCGCCAAGATAGTAATCTGAGCCATATTCTCTGATGATCTCATTAGCTGCGATTCTTCCATCTTCAACAGCTCTGTACTTCTTACCATCAACAGTAATCCACTTGTTAACTGCCATTACTCCGGTGCTCTCATTAAAGAATCTGAGCACTCCGTCTACTGCATGGAATCCTGTGAGTTTCTCACCATCTTCAGTCATGTAATAGTACTTGCCATACTTCTTAACAAGCTTAGCTTCTGGTTCATCCGAAGTCTTAACAAGTTCAATCTCTGCTCTGTCACGAACTCTAAGACATGCTCCGTCCGGATTATAGTATGAAAGTCCAACAGCGCTTATTGTGTTTCCAACCTTAACATCTTCGCTAACTGTATCATTTCCGTCAGAAGCAAGGATATAACCATCAATGAACACTCTTGCCTCTACGCCAGACTCGTCAACAACATAGAAGTAATCAACACCTGAAGAGTTAGTAACAACTTTTGTTACTTTTCCTTCTACCTTGAGAAGCGAGCCGCCAAGAGCGTTGTAATCAGCAGCCTCTTTAGTAGTAACCTTGGCAGGTTCAATGACCTTCTTTTCACCATCAAGGATCTTATAATTGTAAATCTGAATTTCGAGATCGCCCTGATAGCCATCAACAAATCCTGTAAGTCTTACCTTAGTACCAACTTCAATTCCTGTGTCCGCAACAGGGAATACAGTTGTTCCTGCTGTGTCATCCTGTACATAGATGGTATCAAAGAACTTGTTTCCTTCAACTGCAGTACCTGCTGTTACATAACCTTCTACAGTGAAGATGTCTCCAGGATTACCCTGTCTCATCTCAGCAATTGTGCTAACCTTTATTTCCTTTTTATTCTGAGCAAGATAATTCAAAAGAATATTTCTGTTAGCGTAGAATTCCTGTCCGCCGTAATCAAGCTCTGACTTAACTTCGAAGTTTGAAAGGAATACAGTACCTGTTACCAGTACATCTGATCCGCTTGAAAGTGTCTCTCTTGCAGCAGCCACAACACTTCCCTTAGGAACTTCAACATAATGCTCATCAAACTGCTTGCAATCCTTGGTGTAGGTTGTTTCATGTCCATAAACAACGGCCTCTGCAGTACCTGCAGCTACAGCAGCAGGATCAAGTCTTACTGAACATCCGCTGTAAGCGCTGTATGTCTGGGTACTTGTAACGCCTTCTGTAAGATAGCAGTCTCTGTTAAAGTTGCTGAAGTACAATCTGTACTCCTGACCACCATTTTTGTCATTATCTACTATCTCATCAGAGTTGATCCTTGTAGTAGCACCTATTGCAGCAAGGAGCTTGTTGATCTCTGTGGATGACTGTCCGTCCTTGGTGTCCTGATAATCTGCAAGACCGCATACTATAAGGTTTCCACCTCTTGCAACATACTCTTTTACCAGTTCGATAAATGAGTCTTCAAAATGCTTAACTTCACCATACTTGGTGTTCTTATTTGGAGCGGAAACAACAAATACAGATGCATCTGCAAGTGTCTGAGCTGTGATCTCGCCGGTAACAACATCAACCTTAACATTGTCGCCTGCAGCGATATCAGCAAAGTTTCCAACGTTACCGCTATAGTAACCGTTAACATAGTCGTTCAGATGTGAGCCATCTACAACAACATGAGTAACCATTTCAGGTGAGATAAATACAAGATCCAATGTAGCAGTATAAGTCTTGGAAACACCATTAAGGTATCCTGTCATTGTAACTGCAATCTGCTTCATTCCTTCGTCGTTTTGAACAAGTTCAAAGCTATCTACAAGTTCGCCCTGAGATTTGATCTTATTGTTCTCATCTGTAAGCTCTGTAACATGTACAATTTCGCCTGAAACTGTGTAAGTGATAGATGTGATATCAAAATCACTTGCTTCATTATTGTAAAGAGCAGCCTTGATATTAAGAGCTTCTCCGGCTACAGGAAGTGCAGTATCTGTTGAAAGAGAGCTGATTCCTACAGCCTCAACATCTGAAAGCCATACAGGAGCTGTAACAGCAATATTGCCATCAGCCTGAGTTACTCTAATGTAGTAGTAGTTGAAATTAGGCTCAAGTGTAAATGTTGTCTCAGCAGCAGCTTCATCTACTGTCTTGGAAGCAACAGTAACACCTCCGTTTGCAATTACTTCTACATTCATCCTTCCTGAGTCAGTAGCATCAGATGTCTTAACCTTGATGTTAACCTCAGAAGGCTGCTCATCAAGAATAGTACCCATCTCCATACCATTTAATGTGTAGTAGATATGAAGGTCGTTATCTTCTGTCGCATATACACGCATATTGCGGATAGCGTCATAAATATTCTCACGTGTAAGAGAATCTGCAAGGATTACTGTTCTGCCTGTGTTTGCATCTCCCCATCTTCCCTTATGGTTATCCTGGTTGTTAGCAGGAGCGATATGCCAGCCCTTATCAAGTGCTCTTGTGTAATACTCATATGAAGGGAAGTAACCTGCACTGCCGATTGCACCTTCACCGTTACCAACTTCGATAAGTGTTATCTGCTGGTCATTAGCCTTGCTGTAATAAGCAAAGTCATAGAAATCACCGAAAGTAGTTCCAGGATGGTTGAACATACTGATTGATTCAGGTGTGTTAACAAGCTGAGCATAATAGTTCTGAAGAGCAGTTCTGGACTTACTCTCATAGCCTGTCATGTTACGGCTCATGAATCCGCCTGTGTTAAAGGTGTTCATGTGTCCTGGTGCTCCACCTGACCAAGTCATCTCATAGCCATAAAGACCTACGAAATCATCTGATGTGTACTTATCAGCAAGCTCATGTCCCTCTTTCCACTCAGAAGATGCTGAACCATCTGTGATGGTTGCGGAAGTATCATTGTCAAAAGAGTTAGAGTGGTCTGTTACTGCAAGGAAATCGAGGTTATCTACTTCGTTTGCAGCATGATTAAATGCTTCGTCGCAGCTACCTGCACCATCAGAATAGTTGGTGTGTGAATGGAGCTGACCAAAGTAAATATTGTATTCTTCATTAATTCTCTGTGTAAACTCAAATGTTGCTACAGGGCTCTCTGCATAGCCTTCAAGGTTTGCCTTGGCAAGTACAGTAGCAGGAAGCTCTTTAAGAAGAAATGGATCAGTATACTCTGTCCATGTCTCACCATTATCCAAAGAGTACTCGATCTTAGCGCCCTCTGTAGCTGTTGCAAGTGTAACTGCGCTGTTTAATCTTACTGCACCGCCGTTAGGGCTTGCCTTAACTGTGGCAACCTGTGCCTGTGTGTAAATGTAATCTTTCTTAACGCTGTCTTTTCTTCCGTCGCAAGTAGCATATGTTGTTACAACAGCTTTTTTTACAACATCAAGCTCAGAAGCTGCAACAAACATTTCCTGTGTAAGAACAGGCTTATTGGCATCATCATATACCTCAAAGTCACTGCCATTTACTGAATAGTAAATTGTTGCTCCCTCTGTCTTACATGTCATTGTAAGAGCTGTATCATAAGGAATTTCTCCGGCTACAGGCTCTACTTCTGCAGGAGCTGTAATATCAGGAGCTTCTACAGGGCTTCCTGTTACAGATATAGGTGTTAATCTATTAACTCCGCCTGTTCCTATCTCTGCACCTTTTATAGATGTGTTGTCTGAAGGTCCAACTCTGAAATATAACTTGTCTACATGCTTAACTACAGCAGGTACTGAGAATGAATACTCAGCCCAGTTTGCAGAAACTGTAAACTTATCCCCAATATTTGAGTAATTCTCGCCATCTGTACTATAAGATACTGTCCAGTTCTTGGCTCCTGTATTAGATCCCTTCATTGAGAATGCAAGTTTGTAAAGACCATAACCCTTACCTGAAATAGTAAGCTGGTAGTAGTCACCTGACTTCATTCCCTTAGAACCAATAATGCTGTAGGAGGTTCCGCTTGAACTGTATGTATATACAGGAGATGCCTGCTTGCCGCCTATGTAAGCTGTGATCTCATGATCCTTGTTGGCACCGTCATTTGCTACAGTTCCATCAGCATATACTACAAGGTCACCGTCAAACGCAGATACATCTGATCCGGCAAAAGAAGCAATGTTAAGGGTAACTGAATCGTCAATCTCTATTACTGATGGATCAGTTGGCTCTGATGGCTCTGAAGGAACGACTTCAACCATCTTGTGACTGTCATCAGAATAAAGAACTACCTGAAGTCCCTTATAATCGCTGACAACTGCTGTAACGTTAACCTTAGTTCCCTCTTCAATATCACCAAAAGCCTTGGTTATATTGCTCTTGTCAAATACAAGAACGCTTGAAGAGCCACTGGTAAGTGTAACCTTTGATTTACCGATATCGGCCTTTGAGCCTACTGTTACATTTTTGAGTATTACTCTCTGGCACTCATAGTCATCATGGTTTGCTACAAGTGTTGCAATCTCATCTCCATCAAATGTAACAAAAGGATAATCCTTGGTATTTGTTGTGTCATTTTCTACAAGTGTCGCACCTGACAGCTCCAGAAGTCCGTTATAGTCCTGGTAAGTTCCCTTTGCGGTAACAAGATTTCCTACTGCAAGTTCACTTATTCCGTAGAGGCAAATAGCACCTGTATCATCCTGTAAATATGCGTTCTTGCCATTTACATAGACTATAACACCCTTTACAGTGAATTCTCCGGATGCTTTTTCTTTAACTTCCTTAACTGTTGAAATAGAAACCTCTGCCTGAGCATCTGCTGCCTTATCAACATCCTTTTCTGCTTCTTTTGTTTCTTCTGCTCCCTCTAAAGCTTCTTCTGTTACTTCCGGATTTTCTGTAACTTCTTTTTCAACGGAAGTTCCTTCAGAGCTAGCAAGTGAACCAGCCTCTGAAGCCTCAAGGCTCTCATCAACTACAGCATCCTCCTGGGATGACGCTGCGCTTGATGCTTCCACAGCTATTTCAGTTCCCTCTGTAGCGTATACTACAGCACTGGTGGACTGAAACGCTGTTGTTACTGACATAAATCCGGCCAGGATAAACGCCAGTATGCGCTTTCTGTTCTTCATATCTTCCCACCTTTCAATACTTTTTCGTTACTGTTCCTACGCAGTCAGTGCCGTAACGCTTCCTACATAAACTAAGCAGTAACAATTTTCCGCTGCACTCTCATGTCCCCAGCAGCTTCCTCACCTCTCTCTTTTGTAGGTTTCTATAGTGGCAGAGAGAAAAGCCACTATCGGTACAGTAAGGACAATACCAATGCTGCCTGAAAGCCCCTGTATCACTTCTCTCGCAACCATATCAGTGTTGATCAGCTGCGTAAATCCAATGTTGTAATAGTAAATAAGCAGGAGAAGTGTAAAAGAGGATCCTGCAAATGCAAGGATCAGGGTATTTGCCATAGTTCCCATCGCATCTCGTCCAATATTCATACCCGAGCGAAAAAGTTCCATGGCAGACATCTGATCATTGACCTCATGAAGCTCATGTACGGCAGATGCAATACTCATTGCAACGTCCATGACAGCTCCGAGAGATGCGATCAGAATACCCGCTGTAAAAAGACCTGAAATTTTCATCCCATGGTCTGTACCGATCAACAATAATTCTTCAGCCTCATTAGTCTGAAATCCTGAAATGTGAGAAATAAATCCGGCGAATGCCGCAAAAATACTGGCGATAAGAACTCCCGCAAGAGTTCCAAGCGCACCACTGATAGTTTTTTTATTGATTCCATCAATCAAAACAAACGTGAATACCGTAGTATAAAAGACAATTAAAATAGTAGCAGGTATAGCCGGAAAACCATACTCAAGAAGCGGGAACAAAATAGACACAATGGCAAAAAGAGTAAATATAAGCGATACAAGTGCCATTGCACCCTTGCTTCTTCCAATTAATATAAGAGACAACGCAAATACTCCAAACATCACGAGCAGTATCCCTGTCCTGTCATAACTATAGATAAAAGCACTATAGCCATCACTCTGTGGATCAAGGCGCACTATCACCCTCGTCCCCTCCTGCGCATTAATATTAAAAAGCGCACTCAGGTAATTAGTTGTCTGATACTTCTTGCCCTTAAAAGGACCGGAGGATATTTGAACGATCACTTCCTGCGATCCACGCAGAATTCCTTCCGTATTCTCATCTTTCTGGGTATTATCCTGAATCAGTTGTGATACTGTAGCTCTGACAAAATGTGATGTAGCACTACTCTCAGACTTCTCTACCAGACCAAATCTGATAAAGCAGACAGACACGACAAAAATAGCCATCAGAACAAAAATGGCTACGATACGTTTAAAGTCCCATTTAGAATTAAGAGTTCTCGTCCCCCGAACATTCCCCATTATTCGACAGTTGCTCCTCTAAAAAGCATGACTAAAAACCGACAAAAAACGCACGCCTGAATTAGTATAATTCAAGGGGTGCGTTCTCTATTCTATCAAATAAAATTCATAATTTCCACAGAAATGTTTAATATAATTTTAATATTTTTTACTGAAGGAAAGTATATTATGATCGTCCTCGTATTTATAGGTCATGTTATCCATTGTCTTCTTGACCATAAATATACCATAGCCGCCAATCTGCCTCTCACTGGGCGGTTTAGTGACATCAGGGTCAGGCTTTTCAAGCGGATTATACATTATTCCACTATCAATAAACGTGATCGTTACCACTCTGTTTTCATCAGAAACAATCACTTCCACCGGCCCCGTTCCCGAATCAGGGATGGAATCACCGTTTTCGTCCAATTGCCCATAGGCATAATGCGCGACATTAACGTATATTTCCTCTACGGCCACTATTATCTGGTCATGAATAAGCTCGTCAACAACATTCCCGCTAATCAGGTCGTCCACAAACTTACTCACCACCTTGAAATTATCCATCGTAGCTTCTAATTTAATATTTTTTTCCATCATTCAATCTTCAAAAAGTCTGAGAAACCTGTAATTTCAAACACTTCCAGAATCTGCGGGCCTGAATTTTTTATTACAAGATCGCCCTTCTCATTCATAACCTTCTGTGCATTAAGAATTACTCTGAGTCCTGCAGATGAAATAAACTGAAGATTTGCAAAATCAAGTATCATCTTCTTGGCACCACTAAAGGATTCCTTAAGCGCAGCATCGAGATCAGGTGCAGTCGTTGTATCAAGCTTACCCTCAAGAGCAAAAATAACTTCATCACCGTTTTGAGTCTTGTTGATTGTCATGGTTGCATCTCCTCCAAGTTCTTTTAATGGTTATTCTTATAGTAACACATTAACGAGTTTTTGTGCAAAAACATCCGGATTATCCATAATAAACATATGGTTTCCTTTGAATTCCTCAGCCCTGAATTCATTAACAGAATTATCCCTATACCAGTTAACCAGCTTGGGAGAAAAGATAGATCCCGGATTAGCATAAAAGTAAACAAGCGGGACATTCATCTTTTTGAACACTTCCCTGTTATCCTGTGCATCCAAAGACTTAATAAGACTTCTAAGAACCGTCTCGTTACATTCATCCAGTCTCATTCTGATAAGCCTATCCAGAACTTTTCCCGGAACCTCTACAAGCTCCGGCATTGATTTAAGAGAGAAATCCTTATATATGGTGTAAAAATCACACTTCTCGTAACCACCTGTCTCTTTGATGATAGAATCCTCAACCTTGCTGCCAAGTTTCCACTCTGCATCATTGAGCTGTTTGGGCGACATATCGCATATTATGGTCTGCTTGATCTTGTCGCACCCATACATATCAATATACTTGAGCGCCACAGCTCCGCCCATAGACCAGCCAAAAAGATTGATATCCTGAAGTTCAAGGGTTGTTATCAGCTCATTTAGATCAGAAGCAAGAGTTTCTATTCCAACCTGCTCCTTACATGCATCTTTACTCTCTCCATGTCCGCGGAGATCATAAATGATAAATCTTGCCTTTTCCTTCATAAGCTCTACTGGCCTTGAATAAATCTCATGGGAGCTTGCCCATCCATGCAACATCACAACAGTTTTACGACCGCTTCCGATATCCTGGTAAAATAGTCTTTCTCCATCCTTTAATGTAAGCCAGCTCATTTAGTCCTCCTGGAAAAATCGGGTCACATCATCAATTACTTCAATACTTTCCGGTAAAAAGCTCTTTTGAGCAGGGAATGCATGAGTAAGTTCTTTGTTTCCTCTATAGAACATTACTTTACATTTTATTCCAGCCTTTTTAAGAGCGTCAGCAAAAGACAAGGTATATTTGCCAAGGAAGTCCGCATCACTCGATGTAAGATGCATCGGTGGAAGATTATTAATTATCTCCGGGTGCTCCGGATTCATCATCTTCATAAATTCCTTGTCCTTACGCATATCTTTGAATATCTGCTGCGGATACAGCATTCCAATAAGATCAAACTTATCTGTGTAGTACATTCCGCTAAAACACGCCATCCTTCTAACGTTTAACGTAGAAGTTCTACAGTTTATCTTCTCCCATAAGGCCTGAGATCTGTGCATAGCTACTGTGTATATTGATAAATATGCACCGGCGCTTTCTGCGACCACATTCACCCTGCCCCTGTCACCATTAAAATTATCCAAATGCTTGTCGACATATCTAAAACCGGCAGCTACATCTGCAATTTCCTGCATGAGTGTTGCGTCAGTCATCAGACGATAAGAGATGGAAAAAACCAGAAAACCTCTTATAGCCATAAGCTGACAAAGGTTATACTCAATTGTCTGATTGCCTGTATACAAGCCTCCTCCATGCACCATGATCATTACCGGGAGTTTTGCACCAGACTCAGCATGTTTTTTACCTCTGTATATGTCGACCTTAAGAGTATTTCCATCATCTCCTTGGTATTCCAGGTTCAGCTTCGCTTCAATATCATCGCGTATTACCGGCGTTATGGAATTAAGTATCGGGTCCGCTTTCCTTTGGATCATCCGGGAGAAATAATAGATAAAGCTGTTCATTTATCATTCCTCGTAATAATAGTCTGTCTGGGATGGCTCAAACATAACTGCCAGTATGCCCATAAGCTGCTTAAGCCCTTCATCTGTATTTCCATTTGGTTCATTCGGGTTTAAAGCTTTCTTCTTAGGCTTATTCATCATTTTGGTTGCTATAATGCCTATCTTTTCCACAATCTTACTAAGATCGTGTTTGTTTCCATTGATATCCTTCCATACCAGAGGATTAGGCATAGAGCCTACAGATGGCAGTTTTCTTGGAGAAGCGCTCAGTGCCGAAAGACCTGCCGGCGCGTATGGAGTAAGAGGCATTGTCATTGGCTTGGCTGCAGGAATCGGTCTTAGAGGTGCAAGCGTAAATACAGTTCTTGGCTTAGTTCTCTTACCTACAAGCATTGAGCCCGAATTGCCCAGAACTACTATCTGCGGATGGCCTCCATACATTTCAAAGAAATCCTGAATTGCATCAGTCTTTTCTTTTGTCATTTTTTCAGCAAAAAGATATAACACATCAATACTGGACGCATTCATTCTCAATCCTTTAGCAGAAGCCATGATCTTTTTCATATCTATTTCTCTAAGGAACAGATAATTAACATAATCACCACAGGCTTTCTTAAAGAAATCCTTGTTATAAATAGTCTTGTGCGTTATAACAAGCTGATTGCCGATAAAAAGCGTAAGCTGCAGCTGGTTTACCAGGACACTTCGCGAAAACAGATCGCATGACAAACCTGCCAGAGCAGTGCTTGTATCCTTACTATATAGCGAGGATAACTCATATACAATCCTGTTAAGCGCTTCTTCTGCCAGTCCAAGTGATGCAAACTTATTTTCTTCTGCCTGCAATTCATGGAAGATCAAAGTTTCGTCAGAAGTGTTATCATCAATGACAATCTTCGATGCTTCATACTTGACCAGAAGGTCAGACATAAAGCTTACTCCTTGTACCTTCTTAAGCTGACTGATATTGCTTCGGGTCAGCATCAGTTCTTCTTTACTCATCTCACTTTCAGGGAGCTGAGTATCCAGTATTATAATGTTATTAAGGCCCAGCTCTTCTTTGCTACTTGCCAGCTTCCTTGCATATGCAGGAGATGTTTCATAATCAGTCAGTATCACATCTGTGATTTTTTCTCTCTCTATAGCACTTAACATATCCTCAATGTTTCCCATGATCCTGTAAGGATACAAAGAGATGACTGCGCCAGTCATATTAAGGGCATAGAAACTGTAAATAGCTTCCTTGGTCATAGCACCGGGGATGATCACACGAGCTTTTTTCCCGCCTGTCATATTAATAGCAGAAAAGACTTCAGCATATTCGTCCCATTTTCTGAACATCTGCCTATAAGATACTGTCTTTCCATCACATTTAAGAGCAGGTGCATCCAATCTGGTTTCATCAAAAGAGTTAAGAGTCTTGATAGCCTTGTACATCTTCATATTGCCAGACTTACCCGTCTCAATACTCTTTTTAAGCTCTTTATACTCTTTTTCCTTCTGTACTGAATTGATCTGCCTGTCAGCGTAAATAGCAGCCTGTTCTTCAAAGAAAGCAAGCATCTTGGTATTAGCATCCTTACTCTGTGGAAAATCAGGATGAGCAAAGTTGAAGGTATGGTTAAGATATTCCTCGCTGTAGTACAGCAGCTTAGAGGTCTTACCTGCGCGTTTGAGAGCTTTACTATAAGAAATAGTGTACTGATTAAGGAAATCTCCCCTGCTGGTAACAAAAAATGTCGGTGGAAGATTATTAACTATCTCAGGATGTTCAGGGTTCATGTACTGGATAAAGTTAGAGTCATCCTTTCTGTCACCATAGAACTGTTCTGACAAAAGAGCTCCCAAAATATCGTCCTTGTTGGTATAGAACATTCCACAGGAAATACCAAGAGCCTTAAACACCATTCTGCTGGGTTCGTGCCCTATTACGCGCTGCAATTTAACTGAATTCTTCATGGCAGCGGTATAGATTGCCAGGAATGCACCCGCACTATCAGCAGTCAGGAAAATCCTGGAGTAATCCACATCGTACTCAACAAGCTTACTTCCAACAAGATCAAGCCCTGCGCAGACGTCATCAAGCTGTTCACAGACATTGGCTCTTGGGGCGAGTCTGTATTCTATAGCAAATACGAGATAGCCTCTTGAAGCCAGATCTCTTGACAGATTCAGTGAGATTTTACGGTCACCGGTAACAAGGCCTCCACCATGTATTGTTACTATTACAGGAAGCTCTCTCTCATCATATTCCGGTCCAACAGGCTGAAATATATCCATTGCAAGAGGAATTCCTTCACGGTTAATGTATGGGAAGTTTCTTGCTTCCTTGACATTATCAGGCGCTTTTTCCTCAGGCGGCTGTTCACCGCTGCTACCAAGTCCCTGTATAACCTCAAGTCCAATACGTATGGCTCCCCTTCTGATCTTTCCAGCCATCGTCTTATCATTACCAGCCATCTAGATTCCTCCTTTCCGGATATCATTTAAGCTTTCCCAGTCCTCTTTCGTTCATTACATCTACAAAAATCTTGTCATAAGTAGGTATCATTCCAGGATCATTATGCAAACTAAAGTGATCCCTGTCAGGGAAGTCTATAACCCTGAAATCTGCTGAGTTCTGTTTAGCAAGTGCTATTCTGATCTCAATCTCTTCCTGAGTGTTGTTCTGTATTGCAAGAAGGAGTATTGTAAGACCCTCATAACATTCAAAGGTCTTAGGTCCTGCATTCAGGAAACTCAACATACTGTAAGCAAATAACATATTCTCTTCAGGAATATTGTTTTCCTCAAACTTCTGAACAAGGAACTCATCCAGATCCTCATGTTTGTACGTCTTGGCAAAGCTCTCACCCTGTGATGGAACCATATCAGAGTCGCCAAGGAATACTGTAGGTGCACTTCCTCTGATCCTCCTTATCTTGGATGCCAGGCTATGTCCAAGTTCTCCTCCAAAGGAATAACCAATAAAGCCAAATATTCCGTCATCCTTAGGAAGTGACAGCTCAAGTAGTGTTACTACTGAATTTGATACCTCATCAAAGTTCTCTCCCGGGAACAATTCGTTGTAGTTGTAGTTAATATCCTCTACTACGATCACATTGAATCTCCTGCACCAGTCATCAACAAAGTGCTGAATACTCATCTGAAGGACAATTCCCAGCACGATGACCATGGTAGGTTTCTCAGGGTCGTACTCGTTATAGTATTCAAATACTCTCATTCCCTTGCGCTCAAGCTTTCTGACAAAGGATGTACCAAGCATGTCAGTAAGCTTGAAGTTGCTCTTAGTAATATCAGCAAGATATGACATTACCTTGGAGGATAAAAGATATCCTGTGAGCCCTGTACATGCACTTATAACAGGATGACAGGCAATTACAAGGAAGCTTTCATCATCTTTTCCTGTTATGCAGAATACGTTAAAGAGCTGCTCAGTAAGCGTGTTGATCTTCTTTTCAAGAAGCGTTTCATGAAGCTTCATTGCTTCTTTTTCAGGATCACTCTTGCCGGCATCTATGAAGGTTGCAGTGAGCCTTCGGCTTGTAAATACGAGCCTGTCTGCTTCCACATTCTCATGAGCAAAGGCAGTATTAACAACTGTAAATCTGCTGTTTACCTTATCAAGAGTCTTCTGAAGGTCTTCTTCACCAATCTTGGTACCAACCTTGAATACTCCTGCGTAGTTGTACTTACTAATGTCGCTGCCTTCAAGTATCTGAGTAAGATCATCTGCTTCAGCCTGTGACAGAGGTCTTATACTCTCAATTGCTTCTCCTGCAGAAGTTACCTCATTCATTACGTAGTCAAACTCTTTCTGTGACCACTCCTTCTCCTGATAATCTTCAGCAGTGTAGATAGTTTCTTTCTGAGCATTCAGGAAAAGAACTTCATCCTGCAGCTGAGTTAAGATATTCTCTGCAATACTCTCTATCTTGTTCTTACTGTAAATAGCCTCATTGTAAGTAATATCGATTCCGAAGTTACCGCCAGTAACTACGCAGTTAATGTTAATATCAGAGCCAAAGCCATTTTCGCCAGGGTTACTATATGCAAATTCTGGAAGCTCAAGTACTCCCTGAACCGGTTCGAAGTATCCGCCTGACCTGTCGGCATCATCCATTTCGCCCAGATAGTTAAAGCTGATCTTGGCAATATGATCTGCTGAGTATGTAACCTTATTATCTCCATCTATGAAGCGGAGAATGTTGTAGCCAACGCCCTTAACAGGAACTCTGTGAAGAGTTTCCTTGGTAAGTACCAGATCAGCTTTAAGGTCATCTCCCATACCACCTGTGATTCCGCTCAGTACAACTGGGTAGATAGAAGTAAACCATCCAACTGTTCTGTCAGTAGCAAGCATTTCAGAGATATCCTCTCGTCCATGGCCCTCAAGCTGAATAGAAACGTCAGATACTTTTTCTTCCTGACAATAAGCTCTGGCAACTGCTGTTATGAGAACATCGTTCATATCAAGATGGATCACATCTCTCTTAGCACCCAGAAGTGCCATTGTATTGCTCTTGTCCATCTTAAGGCTTACAGAGCCAAAGGTTCTGTTATAATCCTTGGCATCTGAATATGGCATTGAAGAAAGCTTCTCCTGAACCTTATTCCAATATGGAATCTCTGATGCAAGAACGTCACTGTTTCTATAAGTCTTAAGAGCATTTACATAATCTCTGTAAGTACTTGTCTTGGAATCAAGAGTAATCTCTTTATCCCTGAGTGTAAGCTTATAAGCCTTCTCAAGATCCTGAACAATGATTCTCCAGGATACACCATCGATGATAAGGTGATGCGCTGCAATAAAGATCATATCCTGATCATTACCATGAATAAGTGCTACTCTTACAAGAGCCTTCTCCATGTTGATACCATTCTTTACATCACTACAGATCCTTGCCACATCACTATCTGATGAAGCTGTGTACTCCTCGAGTGGCACGTCACTACTTACGCCATTTACAAGGAGCTTACCATCTCTATAAACTGCCCTTAACAGGTCATGCTGATAGAAAATAGCCTTAAGTGACTCTTTTAACTTATCTATTTCTGCACGTTTCTTCATACCAAGCAGAATCTGCTGTGTGAAGTGTGCGCCCTGTGGAAGATCAAGGTCCTTATAGAAGGCTACGATCGCACTGTCTTCAATCTCTCCCTCTATTGGATTCTGATCTATGTCGATGAGGAACATTTCTTTCTCAACCTTGGCAGCAATATCACGTGCGGTCTGCAGGCTGAGGATATCGCCAATCCTGAGCTGTATTCCCTTGTTATGAAGAATACTTACAAGTCTGATTCCCTTGATGGAATCGCCGCCAAGTGCCTGGAAGCCTGCTGTTACGCTAACCTTATCAGTCATTCCAAGAGCTTCCTGCATAGCATCAGCTACTATCTCTTCATACTTGGTCTCTGGCTCAACATAAGCATCTTCATTCATTATCTCTGGCATAGGAAGAGCCTTACGGTCAACCTTGCCATTGACTGTCATAGGAATAGCATCAAGTGCTACAAATATGGATGGAACCATGTAATCAGCAAGCTTCTTGGCCATATACTTGCGCAGATCTTCACTTACCTTATCTGCTTCAAGGCTTGCCTTCATAGCTTCCTTGAGTGTGAAGTACAGGATCAGCTGATTCTTTCTGACATCAGCTACTGCCTGCTCTACAGCGTAGTGGTCATCAGCAATCTTCTCAATTTCACCAAACTCTACTCTGAAGCCGCGAAGCTTAACCTGATTATCTATTCTGCCCACATACTCAAGCTGATCGTCAGCATTGTATCTTACAAGGTCACCAGTCTTATATGCTCTAAGCTTGTTTCCAGCAACTGTTATCTCTACGAAACGATCGCGGGTAAGTTCATCCTGATTCCAGTAACCCTCTGCAATCTGAGGTCCTGCCAGGTAAAGCTCACCTACCATCTGCTGAGGAAGGAGCTTGCCATAAGGATCACATACAAGGCTCAAAGTTCCTGGAACAGCTCTACCGATAGGAATATCTTCCTCATCTCCGTTTACTACATAGTAGGAAGAACATACTGTAAACTCAGTTGGTCCATAGCCGTTTATTACCTTAAAGGCTGTAGCAGCAGAAGGAAGAAGCTTCTCACCGCCCATCATCAGGTAATCGAGGTCAAGATCCTGATCATACTTCATAAGCTCCATACCAATAAGTGTGGATACAGTAAGACCAGCAATCTTGTGCTCTGCTATATACTCATCCATCTCAGGAATATTCCTACGGAGGTCTTCGCTGAAGATGTGAAGTGTTGCACCAACTGCAAGTGGACATACAAGGTCATCAAGTGATCCATCAAATGCAAAGCTGTTAAAGTGTCCATAGCTCTTTTCCGCACTTATCTCAAGCGCCTTGGTTCTCCAGCTTGCAAAATGTCCAAGTGATCTGTGGCTCTGAACAACGCCCTTAGGTCTTCCAGTAGAACCTGAGGTATAGATCATGTAAGCATAGTTATTAAGAGTAGGAAGATTTATCTTCTCCTTACCATTTCTTGCAACTGCTTCGTCAATGATCTCCTGAGTCACAACAACCTTGGCTCCTGAATCCTCCAGCATATATCTGATTCTCTCTGGTGGATACTCAGGATCAACAGGAACATAAGCTGCTCTTGCCTTCATGATACCAAGTGCTGCTATTACAAGCTCTTTGCAGCGGTCCATCTTAACTGCAACAAAGCTGTTCTCTTTGACCTTCTGTGAAATAAGGTAACGTGCAAGGGCATCAGATCTCTCATTAAGCTCCTTGTAGGTCAGGCTTCCCTTATTATCAATGACTGCCACATGCTCAGGATATTTTTCTGCCGATGCTACAAACATATCAATCCATGTAGCCTTATTCTCAGCTGCCTTTTCTCCCTTGGACAGTTCAAACAGAGCCTTTTCTGTCTTCTTATCAACAGTCTGAACAGCTGAAAGCTGCTCTTCTTTTGCAAGAGACTGTGAAGTCTGTGCGATGGCTTCTGCGAAGATCTTCATATCTTCCTCAGAGTATCTGTTTCCGTCATATTCGATAGCGATATTGTAGTCATCGCCCTCTGGATATACAGTTACAGCAATCGCAAACTTAGTAGTATCTGTTGAAAGAGCTATCTGCTCTATTCCATCAATCTGACCACCTTCGAACAATCCGCCCTGGAAGATGTACATGATCTGAGCATGCTCACCAAGGTCTGTGGCGATCTTAGTGTATGGATACAGCTCGTTAGCTGTTGTCGCACGCATCTGCTCATTCACATCCCTTACAAAGGAAAGTGTATCTGCAGGAGAAGCGCTTCTGTCTACCAGAACAGGAAGTGTTCTTGCGAACATACCTACGCTGTTCATAAGTCTTGTATCTGCAGATCGTCCGCTGCTGATAGTTACATAGAAGGACTTATCCTGTCTTGTTACTCTCTTTAAGGTTTCTGAGAATGCAGCCTGCATGAAGCTTGCAGCAGTAACCTTATTCTTCTTGCAGTACTTATCTATTGTCTTGGCACTGGTCTTAGTATTGATTATTCCGTAGGCCTTTCCATCAGGCTTAACAGAATCCATGTAGGAAGCTGCCTCTGCGCCGCTAAGAAGCTTATCAAAGTATGTCTTGGCGTCATTGTAGGCCTGTCCCTTTATGTAATCCTGTTCAAAGAGTGCATACTCACAGCCTGAAACAGTCTCTTTTTCCAGAGTCTGTCCATTATAGGCTGCCATAATATCGCGCATGAGAACTCCAGCGGAAATTCCATCGTAGATAATGTGATGGATATCCATAAAGAGCCATGTCTTCTTAGGTCCGGCAATTACTCCGATTCTGTAGAGTCTGTCACCGATAAGGATAAATGGCTGAACTCTCTTCTGGAATTCTTCAACTGGTGGCTCTTCTGGTGAAGCGTTAAAGAGAATCTGAGGTTCCTCATCTCTTCGCTTCTGCATCAGCTCACCATCCTCGAATACAATCCTTGTACTAAGATATGGATGGGCATCAATTGCCTTAGCAACAGCACCTGCAAGGCGCTTAGCATCAACACCTTCAAATACGTACAGGTTAGGCACGTTGTACTGGAGGGTTGATCTGTTAAGCTCCCACTCAACATAGATACCGCGCTGGTTCTCAGAGATAGGATAATATTCCTGCTCCTCATAATCAGGGATGCCGAGAGCCTTCTTATCAGCGCCGCCATCAAGCATAGTTGCCACATCGCGGATTGTAGGAGTCTTTAATATATCTGTTACAGTAATCTTCCTGCCGAGCTCTTTATTTATCGCTGCAGCAAATCTCATGGAAACGATAGAACTCATTCCTGCTCCCAGAAGATCATCTGTAACACCAAAGTTCGAGCTTCCGATAGCCTTGTAAGCAAGGTCAAGGAGCTGCTTTTCAAGCTCTGTTTCTGGCTCAACCTTCATGAAGCCTTCAATCTCAGGCTCAGGCATAGCTTTTCTGTTAACCTTGCCATTAGGTGTAAGAGGCATGTCATCCATCAGTACGTAGACTGTAGGAATCATGTAGTCTGTAAGTTCTTTAGCCAGGAACTTACCAAGCTCCTTGGTATCTACCTTCTTACCATTTACACATGAATAGTAGAGTACAAGCTGTTCATTCTTAACAAGAGCAACAGCCTGCTCAATACCATCAAATGCAAGAGCTCTGTTCTCAATTTCTCCAAGCTCGATTCTAAAGCCACGGAACTTGATCTGGTTATCAAGTCTTCCCATGTATTCAATATCGCCGTTAGGAAGGTATCTGCCGAGGTCTCCGGATTTATAAACACGCTCTACTCTGCCGTTTATAGCAAAGTCAATAAACTTCTCAGCTGTAAGATCCGGCTTATTAAAGTATCCGGCACCAACGTTTTCACCGCCAAGATATAATTCACCAGCCATACCATTTGGCAGAATGTGACCAGCCTTATCAACTACGTATACCTTACAGCCGGCCATAGGCTTTCCGATAGGAATGATCTTGCCATCAAAACCTCTAGGTATCTCGATATCTGTTACGTCTACAGTACACTCAGTAGGTCCGTAAGTATTAAATACTCGTCCCTTACATTTTGGTACACTTGTCATGGCTTCACCAGAAAGTCTGATGTAGTCCATCTCAAGATCATACTGAGCTCCGAGAAGCTGACCGATCTGAGTCGTAATATGAGTACCAGTTACCTTGTGCTCTCTAAAGAAAGCATATAGAAGGTCAACATCTTTACGTACTCTTTCAGGTATGATAACCAGACATCCACCGCTACTAAGTGTAGGGAAGAAGTTATCTCCTGTTACGTCAAAAGAGAAGCTTGTGTGAATAGCAACTCGGCTCTTACTATTAAGTTTCATTCTCCTGATATCATGCTGAACAAGATTCAGGATTCCGCTCTGAACTACCATAGCGCCCTTAGGCTTACCGGTAGAACCAGAGGTATAGATCATATACGCAATGCTCTCAGGCCTTGCAAGGTTCTCCTTCTTGCAACGCTTTCCTGCGTACTCTTTGTAAATATTCTTAATAAGGCTCTCTGTCAGTACAATTTCTGCCATTGAGTCTTCGAGCATGTACTGAATTCTGTCTGCAGGATAGGATTCATCAATAGGAACATAGGCTGCTCCTGCCTTATGAATACCTACTACTGCTACTGCAAATTCTTTGACACGTCCTACCTTAACAGCTACAAAGCTTCCCGGGTTGATGTTCTGAGCTTCGATATATGCTGCAATCTCATCTGATCTTTCATCCAGTTCTTTGTAAGACAGACTGCTTGTATCGTCTTCTACAGCTTCACTGTCAGGTGAGCTTTGAACAATACTCCTAAACATATCAAGCCATGTGCTGGTTCTGTCATACTTAAGAACTTCACCGACTGATACCTTAAGTGCTTCCTTCTCCTGCCCCCTGTTAGCAAGGCCAATTGCCTTAAGCTCTTTTTCCTTAGTAAGTGAAAGCGCCGTATTACCAACTGCAGTTGCAAAGGTAGTCATATCCTTCTGACTGTAACGCATTCCGTCATACTCAATCATAATGACAAGGTCACCCTTTTCAGGATAAACTGTCACAGAAATCGGGAACTTAGCTCCATCAAGGCTAAGCGGAATCTGCTTGGTTCCTTCTACCTCTCCGCTCTCATAGAGGCCGCCCTGGAATACGAAGAGCATCTCAGCATGAAGACCTGTATCCTCAACTATTCTTGTGTATGGATACAGCTCATGGCCCATGGTCTTCTGCATCTGAGCAGATACCTTCTGAACAAAGTCAGAAGTCTCAAGGCTTCCATCCTCAGGAATACCTACTGCTACAGGAAGTGTTCTTACGAACATACCCATGGTACTAAGGAGTCTTGCATCTATACCTCTTCCGTTACTGATAGTTGCATAGATAAGGTTATCCTGTCTTGTTGCTCTGTTAACAGTAAGAGCAAAGGCTGCCTGCATAAAGCTTGCAGCTGTAACCTTGTTATCTCTGCAGTAATCATCGATATTCTTAGCGTCAAATCTGTATTCTATTCTGCTGTATAAGCTTCCGTCAGGTTCTGGAGAATTAGGATAGGAAGCTGCTTCCATTCCACTTAGAAGTTCTCCATAATATGCCTTGGACTCTGCGTACTCTTTACTCTTAAGGTACTCTCCTTCAAACAGAGCAAAGTCATAAGCTGATACAAACTCACCGTTTGCTGCATTTCCCTTGGCAATACTAATAATCTCTCTAAGGAGAAGACCATTAGAAAGTCCGTCATATAAAATATGGTGACAATCCACAAAGAGATATGTCTTTTTCTTGTAAGAAGCAACTTCAATCCTGTAGAGTCTGTCATTTAGCAGATCAAATGGACATACCTTATCCTGGAAGTAGGAAACATCAGGATCCTTATCAAAGTCTGTCCTCTCAACAACAGCTTCTTCATCACATGGTTTCTGAACCAGTTCGCCAAGGTTAAAGGCAAATCTGGTCTTAAGATATGGATGAGCATCAACTGCTGCCCTGGCTGCGTCTGCAACCTTATCAGCATCCATTCCTTCAAGCACAAGGAGTGATGGAACATTGTACTGAAGGCTATCCTTGTTCATCTCCCATGCAAGGTAGATACCGCGCTGGTTCTCTGTAATAGGATAGAAATCTCTTGGTGCATTTACCTTAATCTGGCTTGCGAAGGATGTGTCTCCACCCTCAAGGGCACTAGCCAGATCGCGAATAACAGGAGTCTTCATCATCTGAGCTACGGAGATCTTTCTGCCAAGGTCCTTCTGAGCCTTAGCAACGAATCTCATCATTGCAATAGATGACATTCCAAGACCAACCATGTCGTCGGTAACACCAAATTTATCTGTTCCAAGTACCTCAGTAGCAATCTCAAAGAGATTCTTTTCAAGTTCGCTAGCTGGAGCAACCATCTCAAGATTCTGCCATACAGGATCAGGAAGGGCCTTTCTATTGACCTTTCCACTTGGTGTATAAGGCATAGCCTCAAGGCATACGTACTGCGATGGCAGCATATAATCAGCAAGAGAAAGCGCCATATGCTTGCCAAGCTTATCCTCGTCTATAGTTTTTCCATTCTTTGGCACATAGTAGAGAATAAGTTTGCCCTGTTTAACAGCAGCTGCTGCCGTCTGAATTCCTTCAAAATGAGAAGCTCTTGTCTCAACTTCTCCAAGCTCTACACGGAAACCATTTATCTTGATCTGATTATCAATTCTTCCCAGGCACTCTAAGAGACCATCCTTGTTGTATCTGCCAAGATCACCTGTGTGATACATGGAAACTCCCTTGATAAACGGGCATTCCTCAAATACTTCTTTAGTCTTTTCTTTCTGCTTCCAGTAACCTCTTCCTACCTGTGGGCCTGCGTAGCAGATTTCTCCCGGCACAGACCTTGGAAGAAGATGTCCTGTTGCATCAACTACGAACAAGTAGCCATTAGCAACCGGTCTTCCAATAGGAATTCTCTTATAAACAGTGTCTTTTTCCAGATTGAACATAGATATGATATTTGTACATTCAGTAGGACCATACTTGTTCATGATCTGTGTTCCGGTGCTGACCAGATCTGTAAGAGGCTCACCGATAAGAGTCATGTATCTCATATCAAGGTCATAACTCTTAGCCAGCATCTTACCAATGGATGTAGTAAATCCGCAGCCTGTGATCTTATTCTTTTTGAGGAACTCATATATAAGCTTGGGCTCCCTACGGATACTCTCAGGCATGATGAACATACCTGCACCTGTTGCAAGTACGGGGAATACATCCTCAATATGTGAGTCAAAAGAGAAGGAGAAGTGGTGACCTATTCTGTCCTTATCCGTAAGCTCATTATGACGTATCGTAAGCTCTACAAAGTTCATCAGGCCCTTATGGTGGAGCATAGCGCCCTTTGGCTTTCCGGTAGTACCTGACGTATAGATCATGTAAGCAAGTCTCTCCGGTGAAGCAAGATTAACTGCCTTGGTATTCTCTTTCTCTTTAACAATTGTCCTTATCTTATCCTCAGTCAGGACGAGCTTAGCTCCGCTATCTTCGAGCATATAGTCGATTCTGTCCTTAGGATATGCAATATCTATAGGCACATAGGCAGCGCCTGCCTTATGAATGCCCACAACTGCTATGACGAATTCAAGACTTCTATCCATCATAACAGCAACAAAGTCATCTTCTCTGACCTTATGACTGATCAGATAGTTTGCAACAATATCTGACTGCTCGTTAAGCTGGGCATAGGTAATACTGCCCTTTTCATCAGTTACGGCAGTCTTATCTGAATGTGTCCTGCAAATCTTCAGGAACTTATCCATCCAGGTCTGAGTTCTCTTATAATCGAGCTTATCGCCTGCAGAAAGCTTCATAATAGCCTTTCTGTCCAGCTCGCTTATCAGTTCAACATCTCCAAGATGCTCAACTCTCATCAGAGATTTAGCAGCATTTTCAATAGACCTTGCAAAGGTCTCCATGTCAGCTTTGTTATATCTTTGACCGTCATATTCGATGAAAGTTACATAGTCACCATCTTCCGGATATACAGTAACTGAAACCGGGAACTTAACAGTATCTATCAAAAGAGGTATCTGAGTGGCGCCCTTGGTCACTCCTCCTTCAAAGAGTCCGCCTTGGAAGGCATACATGACCTCAGCCTTAATGCCCTGCTGCTCAACAATCCTTGTGTATGGATATAATTCGCATTCCATTGTAGCCTGCATCTGGGCATAGACACTCTTAATATAATCTATAGCTGTAATTTGAGACTCATCACCGGCATAAGAAACCACAGGAAGCGTTCTTGCAAACATACCAACACAGTTCATAAGCTGTGAATCTATGGATCTGCCATTACTGATAGTCGCATAAACACACTTATCTACTCTGCATATTCTCTTAAGACATTCTGCAAAAGCTGCCTGCATAAAGCTTGCAGCAGTGACTCCATGTTTTCTGCAAAAAGCATCTATTCCGGAAGCTTTCATTCTGGTGAGTACTGTGCCATACTCATATCCATCACACGGTCCACCCTCTGGATAAACTGCTGCCTCGGCACCCTTAAGGAGCTTGTCAAAATATTTGCCACACGCGCTAAAGGACTTGGACTTAACATACTCTTTTTCAAAGATCGCAAAGTCGTAAGCTGTAATAGCTTCACTTGTAATCTCTCTGCCTTCATAAGCTGAGATCACATCGCGGCCAAAGATTCCTGTTGAAAGACCGTCATAGATAATATGATGAATATCAGTAAACAGCCAGGTCTTGTTCTCAAAAGTAACTACTTCTGCCCTATAGAGCTTGTCATTTAACAGGTCAAAAGGACATACCTTTTTCTGGAAGAAGGCTGTGTCGGGCTCTTCCTTAAGTGTGAATACAGGAACCTTAGCCTTTTCCGTGCCAGGCTTCTGAACAAGGTCGCCGTCAACATACTCAAGTCTTGTCTTAATATACTGATGAGAATCGATTACCTTCTCAACTGCCTTGGCAAGCTCAGTAGCATCCTTATCTTCGAAAAGATAAAGTGAAGGCACGTTGTACTGAAGTGTTCCACGGTTCTTTTCCCACTCAAGGTAAACACCTCTCTGGTTCTCGGTGATCGGATAATGATCCCTTGTTCCATAGGATGTGATAACTGCTTTATCTGCAATGATTCCGCTGCTAGCACCAAGCTTATCAGCAATGCCTCTGATAGTAGGCGCCTTCATGATATCAGCAAGTGCTATCTTAAATCCCAGATTCTGCTGGATGGCAGCCACAAATCGCATCATTGCAATAGATGACATACCCTGACTTACCAGATCATCTGTAACACCAAAGCTTTCTGTTCCAAGGACCTTGTAAGCATTTTCTATAAGGTCCTGTTCAAGTTTATTCTGAGGCTTAACCTTCTCAAGATTGCTGACCTCAGGTTCAGGAAGAATAAGTCTGTTGATCTTGCCGTTTGCATTAAGAGGAAGCTTATCCATCTTCATGAATACAGTAGGAACCATATAAGCAGCAAGGGTCTTTCCCATAAAATCCTTAAGATCCTTCTCGTCTACTTTCATGCCCTTCTTGGGCTGATAGTACAGAACAAGCATATTGTTCTTAACAGCAGAAACTGCCATCTCAATGCTGTCATATTTACATGCACAGGTCTCAACCTCGCCAAGTTCAATTCTGAAGCCGCGAAGTTTGACCATATGATCTATTCTGCCATGGTATTCAAGCTCTCCGCTTGGGTTATATCTTACAAGATCACCCGTGCGGAATACTCTTACCTTCTCTCCTGCTATTTCAAGAGTAGGGAACTTTTCAGCTGTAAGCTCTTCTCTGTTCCAGTAGCCAAGACCTATCTGTGGTCCGGCAAGGCACAGTTCACCAATAGATCCCATAGGAAGAAGGTTTCCATAGCTATCACATACAAAGCAGGAATGTCCATCATGCACATTTCCAATAGGAATATTTTTGACACTTCCATCCTCTACAGTCAGATGTGTAACGAACATTGTACACTCTGTGGGGCCATAAATATTGATGAGTCTGGCCTTAGGAAGCTTTGTCGATGGCAGTTTTTCACCACCGATCATGAGATAGTCAAGCTTAATGTTCGGATAATGCCTAATGATCTCAAGACCAAGCTGCGTTGATGCAAAGAAACCATTTATATGGTTCTTTTCAACATACTTATTGATGCCCTCGAGATTCTTTCTAAGGTCTTCACTGAAAATATGCACTGTTGCGCCGATAGAAAGAGAGCCAATGTAATCAATAAGAGATCCATCAAATGTAAGTGGAGATAAAACGCCATAACTTCCGTTACGCTTTATTCCAATATCCTTTTCCATAAGTCTTACAAAGTATCTAAGACCTTCGTGGGTAAGTACAGCACCTTTAGGCTTTCCGGTAGATCCGGAAGTGTAGAGAAGATAAGCCTTCTTATCTTTGTGACTTATGTTTATAGGTTTCTCGTATGCATACTTCTTCTGAGCCTTCTGTACATCCTCAAGTGTGATAATGAGTTTTGCACCAGAATCCTCCATCATGTACCTGATTCTCTCTTCCGGATATGCAGAATCCATAGGCATTCCGGCAGCACCCGCACGTTGGATACCGATGAGGGCTGTAAGAACTTCTTTTACTCTATCGAACTTAACTCCTACGAAGTCGCCAGGCTTAACACCTTTTTCAATGCAGTATGCAGCTACTGCATTTGAATTCCTGTCAAGTTCTTCATAGGTCATGCTGCTGGAACTATCCACAACAGCTGTCTTGTCTGGATATTTAGCAGCCATCTTGATGAAAAGATCTACCCATGTGGTATCAGGTTCAAGCTTAACAGGCTTTCCAGATGACTGTTTAGCAACACTCTTTTCTTCTTTTTCAGTGATAAGGCGAACATCCTTAAGATATTTCTGTTCAACAAGTGTTGTTGCACACTGGCCAAGAGCCGCTGCAAGCTGCTCCATATCTTTAAGGCCATAGCGAGCCTTATCATATTCAATTTCAATCCTATATTTACTACTCTCAGGATATACAGTTATAACAATTGGGAACTTGGAGGTTCCAAGTGAAAGCGGTATCTGAGATACTCTCTTATTTCTGCCACTTTCCAGGATTCCACCCTGGAAGGTAAACATTATTTCAGCCTTTATATCATGGGAGGAAACCATCTCTGTATACGGATAAAGCTCACATGCAAGGCTCTGCTTCATCTGGCTGTAAATGCCGCTAATAAAGTCTTCTGTGAGTTCATTAGCATCAGCCTTAGTTTCTACTGCAACAGGAACAGTTCTTACATACATTCCGACACTATCAAGGAGTCTTGTATCTGCTCCGCGACCACCACTTGCTGTAACGTAAACAAGCTTATCTCTCCTTACAAGTCTCTTAAGGGTCTCTGCTACTGCAGCCTGCATAAATGCTGCTTCTGTAATATTTTTATCTCTGCAGTATTCTTCAATATTCTTTTTACTGATGATAACATCCGCATGGCCAACACCCTTGCCATCCGGAACACAGGAATCAGGATAAACAGCAGCCTCTCCATCAGAAAGAAGCTCATCAAAATACTGCTTATCCTCACTATATTTCTCACTTTCTCTATACTTCTGTTCATAGAGGGCATAATCAAAGGCCGTGATTTCTTCAGGTTTAACTGCCTTTCCATCGTAGGCATCGAGTATTCCTCTCATCAGTAGACCATTTGAAAGGCCATCATATATAATATGATGCGCATCAATAAACAGCCATGTTCTGTCTTTGTATGAAACAATCTCTATCCTGTAGAGCCTGTCATTTAAAAGATCAAATGGCTTAACCTTTTTCTGGAAATAATCAGCATCAGGTTCAGTTTTAACTGTAATTAATTTAACCTCAGGTTCTGCTGATACAAATTTCTGCATCAGATCTCCATCGATATACTCAAACCTGGTTTCAAGGTATCTGTGGGCAGAGACCGCTGTCTTTACAGCACCTGCAAGGCGCTTTGGATCTACATTTTTGATCTCATAAAGAGAAGGAATGTTATACTGAACTGCATTCCTGTTCTTTTCCCAATCAAGATATACGCCCCTCTGGTTCTCTGTTATAGGATAATAGAACTGTTCCACATGAGTGATATGAAGGTCAGATGCCGACTCTTTTTCCAGAATCTTTGCAATATCCCTTACTCTGGGGCTCTTCATTATCTCTGATACTGTAATATTTTTGCCAAGCTCTTTCTTGATCATTGCAGAGAGCTTCATGATAGAAATGGATGTAAGACCAAGTCCGATAATGTCGTCTGTAACACCAAAATGTTCTTCTTTTAGTATCTCCGAAATCAGATCAAGAACCTTATCTTCCATCTCAGTTTCAGGAGCAACCATGAGAACATCACTGGATACAGGGTCAGGAAGCTGCTTTTTATCCACTTTTCCATTGACACTCTCCGGAATAGCATCAACCTGAACATAATAGGTTGGTACCATATAATCGGGAAGTGCCTCTTCCATAAAGAGGCTTAAATTCTCCTTGAACTGCTTGTCTTCTTTCTTATTTGTTTTAACAACATAGTAGAGAATAAGCTTGTCTTTTCTTACATCACAAACGCAGCTGCCTACACCGGCAAATTGCGCAGCTTTACCCTCAACTTCTCCAAGCTCAACTCTGAATCCGCGAATTTTTATCTGGTTATCTACTCTGCCCTTATACTCCAGAAGATTATCTGCGTTATATCTTGCCATATCTCCTGTGCGGTAGACAGGTATCTGCTTACCATTTACTGTAATACTTACAAATCTCTCTTTGGAGAGTTCTTCCTGGTTTCGGTAGCCATCTGCCATTTGAGGACCGGACAGGCACAGCTCACCTGTGATTCCCTTAGGAAGGAGCTTACCATTCATATCACAAATATAACTACTTGTGCCGGGAACAGGTCTTCCGATAGGAATAGTAGTCTCATCTCCCGTTACTTCATAATACGACGAGCAGACCGTGAACTCAGTTGGTCCATAACCATTGATGATCTTATAGCTTGTCTTATTTGTAGGCAGAAGTGCTTCTCCGCCCATCATAAGATATTCCAACTTAAGGTCAGGATCATACTTGATCAGCTCCATTCCAAGAAGGGTTGAAAGAGTAAGTCCCGATATATTATTTTCTTCTATGTAACTGCATATACCAGTGATACTGGTCCTAAGTTCTTCGTCAAAAATATGGGTTGTGGCACCGACAGAAAGTGGGCATGCAAGGTCATCTAATGATGCATCAAAAGAGAAATTGCTGAAATGTCCATATGCTTTGCCGTTTCTGATATCAAGTTTATCAGTTCTCCAACTGACAAAATGAGAAAGGGATCTGTGACTCTGGATAACACCCTTAGGCATTCCGGTAGATCCTGAAGTGTAGATCATGTAGGCATGATCTGAAATTTTTGCATTATTTATAGGAGCAGCGTTTTTGTAATTGGCTGCAATTTCTAAGACAGATTCTTTAGTCAGAGTGATCCTGGCACCTGAATCCTCCATCATATACTTTATCCTGTCCTTAGGATAATCTTCATCAATCGGAACATAGGCAGCGCCTGCCTTCATGATGCCAATGACGGATGCTGCAAACTCTTTTACACGGTTCATTCTGACCGCAACAAATTCACCTGCTTTTACCTCATTATCCAGAAGGTAAGCAGCTATTGAATTGGATATATCATCAAGTTCCTTGTATGTATACGTTCCGTACTTATCAACTACTGCAAGATGGTCAGGATAGGTCTTTGCAGAAGTAATAAACTTATCCACAAAGGTTTCCTTTGTTCCGGTTTCAAATCTCTCTCCGGCAGAAATCTTAGCGATCTCTTTTTCCTCTGAAGCAGGCAGAACAGACAGCTCTGTTAGCGGCTCGTCGACTTTTTCGATCATCTCAAGAACAGTATGCCTGATTGAATTGACAACTGTCTCAAGCAAAGTAATATCATTAAGCTTTTCACTGGACTGAGCACGGATTTCATACTGATTATTCGATTTGAAGATTGTGATCAGAAGGTCTGACGTACCATAGTCGATTGGAATTTTGGTCGGGCATCTTTCTTCTCCAAAATAGAAATATTCCTCATTCTCGTTAGTGGAAAAGAAATTGTAGCCAATACCAGGCTCCGTACCAAGATCCCTGCAAAAGTCCGTAAATGGATAATGATGATGGCGGATGCTCTTCATCTTCTCCATGACACAGTCATTTATAAGCTGACGGCACGTCATATCTTCCTTTTCCTCAATCAGGAGAGGGAGGTTTTCAACATACATTCCGTAGCTTTCTTTGATCTTCTGATCAAAGCGTCCACTTATGGCGATTGTATACGCTATCTTTTTTTGACTTAAGAAGGAAGAAATAACATGGCTAAAGGCTGCCTGAAAAAGCCCATCAACAGACAGTTCCTGGTCATCGGAGAAATTCTCGATCTCATCCGCATCCAGAAAAGCAGATTTCATTATGATATTGCCCAGTGGATCCACATTTCCTGCAGAAAGCGTGGACATAGGAATCTGCGCAAACCTCTCTGCATAGTACTGCTTATCTCTTTCGTAGCCGACGCTGTCAACAGGATGCTCGTCGATATATTCCAGCATGCCATAATCTTCAGGCACAACATGCCCTTTGTAGGCTGCTGACATATCTCTTTTTGTAAAGAGTCTGCCTGAGGATTCGCCATCCATGATAATATGATGGTAATTACCCAGAAGATAATTACCCTTATCTGTCTCAACAAGCTCAAACCTTACAAGAGGCTCAGTTCCAAGAGGATCCATTTTTCTGGCAAAAAACTCCTTGGCAAAGGCATCTATGTCTGAACTTTTTACTTTCTTTCTGGTTACCTGTAATTTGGCATCTGATACATATTGAACAGGATTTCCATCCTCATCAAGCTTAAAAAGAACACGCAGTTCCTTACGGTTTGCATAAATCTCCTGTAGTCCCTTTTCAACTGCATCCAAATCCACATTATCAGTAAGCTTAGTATAGCTTGGTAAAAAGAACTGTCTCGACTCCGGATATTTGACACAATCCATGAAGATTCCAAGCTGAGATTTAAGTAATGGATAAGTTTTTGTCATGTTAGTACCTTCCAAGATTTTATAGTCTAGCCTAAGTACTTCTTATATCTTCCAGAACATAAACATCTGCCAGTAGCATACAAATACTACCGCCACGACAAGTAATACTGCTACAAAGAAGTTATATACCTTCTGCGACTTAGTAATGCCATCTGCAGATATATTTTTCATACAGCCATATATGATCATTCCAATCATTATAAGAGCCAGGATTGCAATTACAGCAAATGCCCAAACATAATGATTTGAAGTTGTTTTAAGAGATGACTGTGCATAAAAGTACAGAAGTACTGAGCAAAGCGGCAGGATACATCCAACTGTGCTCCAAAGCGCAAGTTTTCTCTTGGTCTTATCTCTTTTAACAAGTCTTATCAAGCACAAGATAAGTCTGCAAATAAGAGATACAATGCCAATGAGAGCCAGAATAGCCATGATCAGGACAAGTCCAACTTCAAATGCCATCTTACCAGCAGGCTCTTCTGCAAAATCAAAATACGATCTTTCAACAACTGTCCTATCGCCCATCTTGCTGACAGCCCAAAACTCATTATCCACATTAAATGGGGTCAGTATTCCTGCATAGAAGCCATAGAACTTAAAAGCGCCATTTTCAATTGTTGTAGAGTTCTGATAGGATGCCTTTGGAAGATCCGGCATAGTTGCATAGTTTGAATAAGAATAATCGCCATAGAGAAGTGGTCTGATATTCTCTGTATATTCAAGGTCCTGCCCCTGATTTGAAACAAAGAGAGATGCCACTTTATTCTGTCTGTCCATGAGAAGGTAGTTTGAGCATCCGCTTGTTCTTCCAATATGCCCTATTGTAGGAACCGCAAAGTACACGCCCCAAAGTCCATGATAGTTTTTGGGAACACCTGTATCCGCAAAGTAATCCGTAGGAGTATACATCTCTTCCCAGGTCTCTTTGCTCATGATCCTCTCGTCTTCTCTAAGCATAGCCTTGGCAAATTTCTCGTAATCTCCAAATGTAGACGCGCATCTTCCTGCAGGGTAAAGAGCTATGTACTTAAAGGCTGCACTATATGGCTTTATTGATAAGTCAGTGTTATAGCTCACAAGTTTCTTACGGTTTTCCTGAACCCAGGGATTATCAGAAAGGTCAATATAAAGCGCGCTATGCTCCATTCCGAGTGGTTCAAAAATATTCTTATGAACATAGTCGCAATATTCCATTCCGTTTACACGTCCAACAATATAGGCTGCAAGTGCTGAGCCCCAGTTGGAATAGGAATTTATTGTACCCGGCTGATATATCTGGTCAGGTTTATGGGCACTAAGTGCCTCTTCAAGATTGGCAAAATATGTAGGATCATCAATATTAAGATCTGCAGCTACGTCCTGGAAACCAGCGGAATGATTCATCAGATCGATCATTGTGATCTTGTCATCATATTTGCGATTAGACAAAAAGCCTTCCGGGAGATACTCATTAATATCTGTATCAAAATCGATGAGTCCCCTTTCTTTGGCCTGCATCACACATACCCAGATCAGAACCTTCGAACCTGATCCCCACTCAAAAACTGTGTCTTCGCTGACAGGAATCTGGTTCTCTATATCCTGGTATCCATAAAGTCCTCTGGAAAGATCTTCATCTTCCGTAAAAACTATATATGCAAGGCCTGCTGTTGTTTCCTTTCTCTCCTCAATAAATTCTTTTATAGCTGAGTCCACCTGATCATAGGCAAGGCCTGAAGCTAGCGTCTTGTCTGCGGCATAGGCGCGAATTCCAAAAGCCTCTGTCAGGATCAGTAAAAGAACCATCAATAAACTAAGTTGCATAGCTACGATTTTCTTTTTCATATCAGATTTCTCCTATCTTGTTTTTGACAATCTACGGATTATTTCTGAGCTGACTGATCTGGTGCAACAGGTCCCATATATGCCATAGGAGGAAGCTGTGGCTGTTGACCCTGCTGTGAGAGCTGTCCCTGGAAGCTCTGCAGGAATTTCTGAATATCCTGTGCCTGTTGTTCCTGAACCTTCTTGGCGTAGTCTGCAACCTGTGCCTGATATTTCTGGTAATCCTGAACAAATTTCTGACACTGAGCAGCCTGATATTCCTGTACTTTCTGTGCATAATCTGACCACTGTTTCAGATAGGCCTGAGCATCCTGTGTGAATTTCTGATACTGAGCAACCTGATACTCCTGTACTTTCTGAATGTATTCCGCCTGCTGTTTCTGAAGCTTTTGTGCCTGCTCTGCCTGCTGTTGCCATAGATTCTTTAAATACTCTGTCATATCCACCTCGTACTTCCGGACATCCTGTACAAACTTGCTATACTGATGCACCTGATAATTATTAACATCCTGAATATACTTGTTAGTCTGAAGGACCCAATTGTTATACTCAGAAACTACATACTGTATATACTGTGAACTGAAGCTGATAAACTGGTTCTGCGCATTCTGGAGCATGCTCACGAACTGTCCTATTGTTGCAGGATCTAATGAAAGTCCCGGTATTCCCGGCAATCCCTGCATCATATGAGCTCCGGCAAACAGACTCATGAGTCTTGCGTTATACTGGTTGGCTGCCTGATTCAAAACGGTTTTATCCATTGTGGATTCTCTGATATCATCCCAGACATTGCTAAGTTCAACAGGAACCTCACCATTTGTAATACCTTCATCTGCATTCTGGGTAAGCTCTAACACAATATCCTTGAGATCATTCTTAACTCTTACAGGCCTTATAATGTATCTATCACCCTCAACGCCGCCATTTGTAATCCTGTAAATATCAACCTTGCCGTTCCTGTTGTGTGGAATCTGCTGTGCAATCACACACTGCATAGGCAGATTGGATTCCTTGGCTGTTCCCTTCTTTATAAATACGTTTACCAGTGCATTTTTGACAATTTCGGCTGCATTTTTGTCGTTGCTTACCGGCTGAACATACAATACCGGAACAGTGTCGTGAGTAAGGAGCTTGTCATACCATGGAGTCATGGCGCAGGCTTCGATTCCCTCCTCTGATGCGACTTGATTTTCAATAATGCCTGCATTAAATTTGATTCCATCGTTATTAACAAAGTATCTGTTAGCACGGCCCTGGCAGGAAATACTGCCATCTTTATTTACGGATACTACATCGTTTGTGCAGATGTATGGCACTCCGTCAATCTCATCAAGCTTAAAGAATTCATTATCATCAATTTTTCCACTGCTAAGTGAATCAGAATGTATATAAAGAACGCCTGTATGCTTGTCTTTTACCGAATAAAATTTCTCATCGATCTCGTCGTAGATCTTAAGATCTACGCCAGGAAGAGGAAATCCTATAGAATCGTTATCAACCTCTTCGGTCTGAATAATGCAGGCTCCGCAGGTTTCTGACATGCCGTAGCCATTTACAAATTTAACGTCTTTGGCTCCGTTAGCTTCCATGAACTTTGTATATCTTTTCCTAGCCTCTGCTGAAAGATAGGCGCCACCAATAATAACAGCATTTACGGATGAGAAATCCGGAATAAAGTCCTTGGGGAGTTTACTCCATGCCTCAAAGTAGAAAGGAGTTACAAACATTGCATTTATTTTGTAATGACTTATCGATTTAACAAAAAATGGATTCTGATTAGCCATTGGAAGCAGAACAACGCTGCAGCCAAAGGCCAGCGGTTCGTGGAGCTGATTTACAAATCCATAAACAGACGTTGCAACCATAGTACAGAGTGTTACGCAACCCTTCTCAAAGGCTACGAACTTTCTGCTCTTTTTCATATTCTCTGAAGCCAGGTTTAATGCCTCATCTGAAAGAGGCGCAGGTTTACTGATACCCTTAGTTGTTCCTGATGTATGGAACACAAATGATGAAGGATCATTTGTCTTTTTACCATAACTGATAGGAGTCCCTTCATACTTCTCAATGAGATCATCCATGAAAAGAGCTCCATCTACTGTCTTGAGTTCTTTGTAGTTACTGTTACTAAAACTAACAAGGCCAGGATCCATCTTATTGCTGTCAATCGGAACTTTAACTACTATTACATTACGAAGCCCAAGTTCTGCCTTGATCTTAAGTGCATGGATCAAAAGTCTCTTATTTACTGCCAGATCATTTATAAAAAGATCCGTTATTCCCTCTTCCTTGATTGCCTTTGAAAGCGGGAATTTCTCTGAAAGGTAAGCAGGTGTAAAGCCTGCAATTGACGATCCTGTCATATTTGCAGCGTATACGGCAAAAGATGACTCGATACAGCTGCAGTCAAAAATAGCAAGCCTTGAATGGTTTGCCTCTGTAATTCCAAGAGCTGAAAAAACTTCTGCGTACTTCTCCCAGTTTCTAAACATCTGTCTGTAGGTGTAGGTACGCTCCATATCAATAAGTGCAACTCTGTCAAGGCGCTCCTTGCTGGCAGAGTTAATATCAACTATATATTTCCAGCTACGCTGATAAGCAGCTTTGCTGATAACATACTCAGGCTCCGGTCTTCTTGCAGAGCTGGTAGCCGGCCTTGCTCTCCTTGCTGAACTCGTAGCGGGCTTGGCTGCCTTCTTAACCGGTGCTTTCTTGGTTGCAGCCTTTACTTCCGTTTTAGTTGTCGTTTTTCCTGAAGCTTTGGCTGCTGCCTTTACTGGTGCCTTCACAGGTGCTTTTGCTGCTTTCTTTATGTTATCGTTCTTCTTCGCGCTCATTACACTCTCCTCTTCCCATGTCAATTCCAACAAATGCCTATTAAAATGAGAGGCTGTCTGTTTGTAGGCAGCCTCTCAATGAATTAATAGACTCAAATCAATCTATGCTCCATGTTTCTTATAGCCGCTCAAGTAATTAAATTACTCTTCGTCTTTATTAGGTACATTTGGAGCACCAGCATAAACCGGTACAGGTGGCTGCTGGTTAGGCGCAACAGGCATACCCTGAGCATAGTTATATGGTGTAGGTGGAATTGGCATTTCGCCCTCAGGCTTAGCCTCTTCTCCATTTACCATAGGTGCTCCCTGATATACAGGTGGCATAGGTGGCATCTGTGGCTGCTTAGCCTCATCAGTCTGTGCCTCCTGTGCTGGTGGTGGAGCTATTGGGCCAAAGAATGGCAAAATTGGAATTAGCATGGTGTATCTCCTTTCTGATGGTTGATGATGTATTTAAATGTACTCTTTCGCACAATTAAATCTTTTTTTAGACATGGTCTTATTTCACCCAGTTCATGAACAGCATGTTCTGTCCGTAGCTGTATTTATAATCCAGATCAGGACAAAGACCGTTTAGTATCTTAAGTCCACTTCCTTTTTTCTCAGCAGTTATAGGATCAAACTGTTTTCCGTCATCCTTGATGATCGCGGAAATTTCCTGTTCATCTACTACAATCTTTAGATCAAGGAACTGATTCTTTTTCCTGCCTCCAAACTCGACAATGTTCGATACCATCTCTTCTATACAGAGTCTGACGCGCATTCCAAGCTTTTTATCTATATCCTGACCGTCAAAAAATGTGTTGAGTTCTCTGAGAGTATCTACAAGTCCATCCTTGTCGCATGGTACCGAGATATCATATACATTTGGCTTATTCTCCGGCACTGGGAGCAAGCTGATAAAGCCTAGATTCTCACTTGCTTTTTTCCTTACGCTCTCTGATAAGCAAACAACCAGAAGGAATATCAGGACTGCTGAAATCGGATATCCTATCCACATAAAATCATTGCCAATGATGCTTCCGCAGGCTATGAGCCCAAGTCCAGTCAGAACCGGCTGAGATATGCTAATTATCGGAAGAATTGATAGCTGTCCACCGAGGGCATATATGTTGGGTATTATCCATACAAATGAAACCGGAATAATAAACGGAAGCGCCATTCTAAGTGACCTTACCGAATATCTCAAAAGCTCTTCGTCTTCAGCACCCATGAGCATTGCATAAGGCCTTGCAAGTATCATAAAAACTGCAACAAAAACAACTGCAACAAGTACCGCTACCTTCATTCCCTTTTTATATAGCATAAGAACACCGGCATCATCCTTTTGTCCCTTTAGCATTCCGCCAATGGCATTAAATGCTTTACCCATACCTCCTGATACACCCTGTCCAAGAGATGTAGCCTGTGCAAGAAGTGATCCTACAAAAGCTCCATAAACGCCGCAGTAAATCTGAGCCAGGATAGCGCACACATAGGAATAAATAACTATCGCAAAGGTCTGGGATGTAACAGATACTCCATAGTGAACTATTTCTTTTAAAATAGGGCCCGTTTCCGAACCAACTCTGCAGAATTTAAAGGGACTTCCCTTGATCTTCCAATCAGCTATGACAATAATGGCTGAAAGTAATGCTCCGGTAATAGTAGCCAGAGCCGCTCCCTTAATTCCCATTCCCAGGATCTTTACATAAAGGACGTCACATACGATATTGGTGATAACGTTAGTTAAACTGGCTCTTGTAACCAGCTTGGGCTTACCACCGACATTTCCAAATCCCAGAAGCGCTGATACGAGCATGATCACAGCAGTTCCTGCAAAATACACTAAAAGATAATCCCTTGTGTATTCTCTAAGTGCTTCTTCTCTACATATCACCGCAGTCACAAGGTTTACACCAAGAATAGCTGTGATTGTAACCACAACACTCAGTATTCCAACACTCGTCATGGAAACCGTATATATGCTGTTAGCCCTTTTTTCCTCTCTTGCTCCAAGCGCAACTGATGCAAGGACATTAGCTCCTGTATAGAACAACATGGCAATCGTTGTTAACAGGCCAACTACAGGAAGACACAGATTGACAGCTGAAAAAGCTTCTGTTCCCAGGAATCTTCCCATGAGAATTCCATCAACAATAGCGTTGACATTTTGTATCAGCATTGCTGCTATGGATGCTGTCAGGAACTTTTTCATCGAAGATGATACAAGGTAGCTGTTTCTTTTTTGTTCCAAGGTTGCTCCTTTCTGTCAAAAGACTCAGGTGCTACTGGATACTACATATTCTCATTCAACAGATGAACGAAGAATTTTCATAGATGAAGTTCTGGCAAAAGGCTTGTCTCTGAATTCAACTATCTGGATATTCTTGAAAGAAGCAAGCCTTGTGTTAACATCATCTACATAATTTTGAATATCTTCTTTAGCCTTTTCTATATTTCCATCCGGAAGCTGCTCAGGGTCTATATAAATCTGGGCAGCTATCGTATTGTCTTTTTCATAAACTACGACTTCATTTATAGCAGGCTGATTCATAAGAACATTCTCAAGCTCCTCAGGAGATACATTTTCTCCATTAGGAAGGATGATCAGATTCTTGATTCTGCCACTTATATGAAGAAATTCATCTTCATCAAAGAAGCCTATATCGCCTGTGTGGAACCATCCACCGCGCATCGCCTCCTTGGTAGCTTCTTCATTCTTGTAATAGCCAAGCATTACGCTTGTTCCCTTTACGCAAATCTCACCTTCGCCTCTTTCATTGGGATTTTCAATCATTACTTCAAGAGAGTCCATGATAAGACCTACAGCATTTGGCTTGGTGTATTTCAAGGTGTCTGATGAGATGATCGGTGAACACTCCGTGATTCCGTATCCATATACGATCTCTATTCCAAAATCTTTAAGGCCGTAATAATACTTGTCCTCAAGAACAGCTGCTCCCACATCAAATTCAAAGAAATTTGTTCCGAGAATTGACAGCGCTTCCTTGAACATGGCCCGTTTTTCTTTAGGAGTAAGGTTTGGGTTTTCCTTATTTTTTGCAAGCTGCTTTTTGACCTCTTCCTCTATGCCCTTTTCCTTGATATTTTTCCAGATCATCTTGTAGCACAGTTCCACAAAAAGAGGCACTGTTACCATAAGAGTCGGATTATCTGTTGCCATGTCCCTAAACATATATCTGGCATTTGAAATAAGCCAGACAGTATAACCCGCAATCAAATGCGGTATTTGGGTGCAGTTTAGCCCCAAAACATGATGCTGAGGAAGCACCATCATGGCGCCATCTGTAACTCCCAGATGATTAGTGATGGCTATGGAATTATCTATAAAATTCCTCTGACTCAGCATTACGCATTTGCTGTCGCCAGTTGTTCCGGAGGTAAACATAAAAAACGAAGCTGCTTCCGGATCAAGTTTCTGTTTATAATATTCATCAAAGCCTTCTTCGATGAGCTTTTTCCCTTCTTCTCTAAGGCCAGGAATCTCATCAAGTGAATGGATTTCAATTCCAAGGTCTTTTTCAATGCTCTTTGCCTTTTCTTCATACTTGTGATCATAGAAAAGGACCGTAGCATCACTTAGTTTCAACATCTTTTCAAGGGTTTCCACTTCGAGCCCCTTGTCGACGTGAACAGATATGTTATTACTGCAGCCGATGCTCCAGAACACATTCATAAGTTCATAAGTGTTATCACCCATAAGGGCAATATGTGCTCTGGTTCCATATTTCCTGATAAAAAAGCTGCCAAGAGCCTCTACATGCTCTTTTACCTCCTTAGGCATTCTGTCATAATGCCTGGAATCATGATCATAGTCGGTATATGTATAAAAAGGTGTCTCAGGGTGAGTTTTAACTCTAAAGTCAATTACGTCTCTTAAATTCTTGATCTCCTCAAAACTTTGTAAATACAGGTTAGTTCTTTTGCCTTTAACTATGATGTTTTCTGACATATGCCCTCCTAAGCATGCTTTTTGTTTTCATGGATCAACCAATCAGATCAACAATGTCCTTGACAGTTTTGATCCTTGCGAGCTGGTCATCATCAATTCTCACATTGTAGCGCCTCTCGGCCTCATCAATCATAGTGATCAGTGATAACGAATCAAATCCAAGTTCTGATCTGATCCTGGTATCCATAGTGACTTTTTCTGTGTCGAATTCTGCATACTCCCGGAGAAAATCAACCACGTCTTTAAATAAATCCTGCATTTTTCCCCCTTATTTGTTGTAATATTTTTTAATAAGATTTGTAACGTAAAAACGCATAGTATCAGAGAATCATTTCCAGATACTATGCGTTTTACTCAGAATTACTATGCTTATTCATAGTCTGCACCCCATAAAAACAAGCAAAATCCATATACGCCACATAATTAATTGTATAACCATAATACGTACACGGTCAATCGTACGCGCGTATTTTATTACGTTTTTTTATAAAATTTTTATATTTAATTTTATTGCATTTTATCGTTAAAAACGAAACCCCTGTAACAGCTATTCCGCTTGGTTACAGGGGTTTTAAGAACTATATTTTACTTAACCATCATAAATCCTTAGGCCACCACTCTTCTACAGGAGGAATTTTATCAAACTCTTCAAAGAATAATTCTTTTGCTCTGCCAATTTCCAGCATCTTGGCCTGAGGATCCTCATCCGGAAGCTGCAAGATTGTAATGAACTGCTTTAAGCGCCCGATGCCACGGAAATATGAGTCATAGGTTGCAATCTCTTCATCACTGTGGCCTTCAAAATACAGGTGCAGAAGTCTGTCCCAGTAAGTTTGCATGAATTTCTTTCTCTCTTCGTACTCTTTGTCTGAGCCAATGTGGAAAAAGTCTCTAATCATTGCGTCATTATACTTACTTGCATAGGCTCCAAGTTCATCTGCAAGAAGGAATACCGGATACATGTCATAGAATTCAAAGAACGGATGTGACGTTGACATATCTCCTACGTCGATAAGCACAAGTTCTTTATTCTTATCCACCATGATATTTCCGGGATGGTAATCGCCATGTATTGCAGTTTTACGGTCAGGCACCTCGGATAAAAGCTTCTGGAAACGGGCCATCTCATCTTCCGAGAAAATCTGAGCAAGAGCTGCGGTAGAAGCCAGCATCATATTCTTCATGGATGGAACATTATCCCCTGTAAGTTCAGCGCTGTGAATCTTTTTAAGAAGTTCACATACCTTAACTGTCATCTCATCCTTCTCATCAGGATGCTCCAACATATAATCCATTACTGTAACAGGTGAAAGGAGTTCAAAAACAACGCCAAATGCATTGTTTGCATGTACCATTTCATAGGAAAGCGCTGTGGATATTCCCTTTACAAAAACCTGACGAGCCATTTTCTTTTCCTGTTCGACACGGTCATAAGGGACAGGGGCCCCTGCATTATAAACCTTAACAACTCTTTCATCGTCCAGCTTATAAACTGTACCAAGGGTACCTTTTCCAATAATCTTGAGCCCCTCAAGAGATATTTCTCTAGGCTTTCTGTGTACATTAAATACATCTATAAAACCTGTCAGATCAAAGATCTCATAGATTTTTGGGGAGATATTGATAACATCATATGGCTTATCTATCTGTTTCCTGATGCCAAGAAGCACTCGAAGTCCGGCACTGGAAATATAATCCAGTTCTTCTCCATCCATAACAATTCCCTGGAAATCAACTCCGGAAATAATATCCTGTAACTCCTTGTTTACAGCATCGCTATTGCTTGCATCAATACGTTCAGGTAATAAAATGATCAGTTTGCCGTTTTCCACCTGTGATTTCATAGTATTCTCTCCTTCATAACACTTAGCAATAATGCTACTATTGACTATGAGATACGCCATAATTATAACATTAGCGCTCACTATTCTATGCTATACCGACTATATTTTATATAATATTTATTTTTATATTATTATTTAATTATCAATAAACCGTATTTTATGAGATTATAAGACTATGGGAGATTGTGTAAACATGAAAGTAGCATATGTAGGAATCGACATTTTATATCCGGTACTGACAAGCCTGTACGATACGGGCTGTGACATTATAAAAATATTTACCTGCAAAACCGATAACATTACTGAGTTCAACACCAAAACAATTGAATTTGCAAACAGTCACAATATACCTCTGCAAATTAATAAGATCACCCAGGATGACCTGTATGATCTGGTTGCAAATGGCTGTGAATTTGTGCTCTTTGGAGGATATTATTATCGCATTCCTGTAATTGATGAGCTCAGGATTGTTAATACTCATCCAGCTCTTTTGCCACTTGGAAGAGGAGCATGGCCTATGCCGCTCACTATATTGAAAGGTCTTAATGAAAGTGGCGTAACTATGCACAAAATGGTCCTTGCTCTTGATGAGGGTGATGTAATACTCCAGGAAAAAGTCCCCGTATTTCCTGACGATGATCTGATCACTCTCACTCAAAGACAATGGTCTGTCATTCCAAAGATGGTAAATACGCTGGTTTCAGATTTTGACAATCTCTGGAACAGCGCCAAACCTCAGGTTGGCCAGGCTGAATATTGGGAAATGCCCGAAGAATCTGAATATACAGTGACAGATCAAATGAACTTTGATAAGGCTGACCTGATACTTAGAGCATTTTTATCATATGAATGTTTCTATATTAATACTACTGCAAATGAAAAATATGAAATGATCGGAGCCACTGCCCACAAGGGAAATGCTCCGGGTAGTTCGTGCAACACTCATGTTTTCCCTCTGATTGACGGATATGTACTCTGTGACAGAGTCAGGAGACTTTAAACCCTTTTATGATGAACACGGCTGAAATATCACTTGATTTAAAAAATACAGTTACTGATATATATCGCCGCTACGGTAATAAGGACAGTGCCCACTGCTTTGAGTCCATATATATATGGAGACAGGAAATGGGCTTATCTGTAGTGTGCTCAGATGATATATATACAGTTCAGGAAGCTTCCAAAGGACCTTTTTCCTGGTTCTTTCCGGTAGGAAGCGCTGATGCCAAAGAAAGCTTTATCAAAAAGCAGCTTGAAGACGATGATCCTCAGTTTTATTACATGACTCCTGAGGATGTCACTTTTTTAGAGCAGCGTTTTCCAGGCAGGTTTGATATTTATGAAGCTCCCGAGAGCAGCGAATATATCATGAGCAGGGAGATTATGGAGAAAATGCCCGGCAGCTCTTTTTCCAAGGACAGGGGTCATATTAATAAGATGCTCCGCGATCATTCTTTTGAAACAGTTAATATCAGGGCAGTTCCCAAATCAGTCGTATACGATATTTCAGCTGAATGGGATGCCAGCAAGCATATATTCGATAATCTGCCTGATAAAGATGCAAATATCAGCGTAATCGAGCACATGGATGATCTTGATATAGAAGGAATTGTCTTGTACATGGATGGATCTCCTTGCGCTGTATGCGGCGGCTTTCAAATAAGCGCCAACACTGTCGACTGCGTTATACAAAAAACTTCGCTCAAACTCCAGGGATTGACCTATTACCTGCGGCAGGAATATGCCAGATCTCTTTCTCCTGACATAGTGTTTTTAAACTGGGAAGAAGATCTTGGCATTGAAGGGCTTAGAAGAGCCAAACAGCTTATGCAACCCATCGATATGATCAAGATGTATACAGGTAAAGCCAAATGAAATTTACATCGGGAATCTCTATCTTTTCAAGACAAATGTTTATACGCCAGTATATTCCGGCCTTAATTTCCGCCCTTGTCTTTGCTGTAGCAGATATGGCAGATGCGCTTGTTGTCGGTAATCGCATGGGAACTGTAGGTCTGGCTGCAATAGCATTTTCTCTGCCTATCTACATGTTCTATAACGTGATCATGCATTCCTTTGGACTTGGCGGCGCAATTCACTTTTCCAATAAGATGGCTTCCGGTGATGAAGAGGGTGCCCGCAGATCTTTTCAGGGTGTTTTCATCACTCTGATGATCATTAGCGTTTTCATAGCTATTTTCGGAAATCTTGGAATAGAAGGGCTTATGTTTATTCTTGGTGCCCCAAAGTCTAATCCGGTTCTTTATTCTGCAACCAAAACATATCTTGGAATCATTCTTGCGGCTGCGCCTCTATTCTTTTTTGACTATAGTATTGGTTATTACCTTAGAAATGACGATTTTGAAAAAGAATCATCTATTGCCTCCGGAATAGGTAATGTTCTTGATCTATCCCTTAATATTATACTGGTCCTGTTTTTGGATATGGGGGTAAAAGGGGCTGCTCTTGCTACACTCTTCGGCCTGGTTGTCGGAAGTTCTATTCAGTTTGCCTTCTTATTTAGAAAGACATCTCACCTGAAACTATTCCCATTTAATCCTGAGTTTTGTAACCTTCCCAGCATCTATAAGATCGGAATTTCATCGTTTGTCAGCTATATATACTCCTTTGTTTTCATTTTAATTGGAAACAACGCCATGATAAGGCTTGCCGGTGACTCTGGCGTTGCAGTATTTGATGTTGTTATAAACCTTGGGAATATGGCTTACTACCTCTTTAATGCAGTATCTACATCTACTCAGCCAATAATCAGTACCTATGAAGGGGAATGTAACTATGATGAGTGCGATAAAATCGAAAATGTATCTACCCTTGTCAACTCTTTAACATCACTCATCCTGATGTTCTTATTTGTAGTATTTGCTCCGCTTATATGTAATCTATTTGGTCTTTATGATCCGGCAACTGTCGAATACGGCAGCCTGTCAATCAGAATCTATTCACTTTGTCTTTTGTTTGTCGGGCTAAACCTTGCCATGTCAAATTACTATGCTGCCAGAAATATTTCTATTGAGCCATTTATGATCGCAACGCTTAGGGGAATAGCCATACTGGTCCCTGCAGCTCTTATCTGCATAAGGCTCGGCAAAAATGCCTTCTGGTTCGCTTATATATTTACGGAACTCTTCACCTATATCATTATCAGGATCCATCGAAAAAGACATCCTGTTATCAACAAGCGAATGGACAAAGAAAGGATTTTGGACATCAAGCTTGGAAGTGATATAAGCAGGCTCGGTTCTGCTATAGAAGATATAGAGATGTTCTGTGAAAAATGGGACGCCAATCCCAAACAGCTATATTATATTCAAATGACTGTTGAAGAAGTGTGTTCAGCTATTATCACAAATGGCTTTAAGAGCCCTTTAGTAAACAGAACAAATTTTGGATACAACGTCATAGAACTTACACTTGTTGCCGCAGAAAACAATGACCTGTTTTTACACATCAGGGACAACGCAATCTTTTTCAACCCATTTGATATGAACAAAAAAGCTCTAAAAGATATCGAGAACAAGGATAGCGACTTTAACGCTCTTGGTATGGATGTCATTAAGCAGAAAGCTAAATCTTTTTACTATAGACGTTTTCAGGGATTCAATACAATGGTGGTGAAAATATGAAAAATTCAAAGACTAAGAAACTTTCACTAAGTACAAAAATGTCGCTCCAGATAACTATGGCGATTCTTTTGCTATGCTTACTGCTGGAGCTCATTACATCGAGCCTTGTTAACTCGCAAATCGACAAAGAGTACATGAGCAGAGCCGTCAGCCTTGCCAAAACTGTGGGAGTGACTCTGGACAAAGAGACAACCAAAGCTCTAATAGACGAAGTAATGTCTATATATAGCTCTGTTGATAACAAGGTCGGAACTCAGAACATGGGCACTGATGCTTATGATCAGTATATTTCCAATTTTGCCTCTGTAAGCTCAAGTCCTAACTATGTGAATATTCATAATCAACTGGATAACATCAGAAATGTAAACTTTGCCAAGTCCATTTACATTATCTGCATTGATCCAGTATTAAAAAACACTGTTTATATAGCTGATAGTTCCGATGAACCTTGCAGCCCCGGAGATTTTGATACTCTGCTTGAAATAAACTATTCAATTTTAGATAATCCCGATGCCGGATTTGATCCATATACTACCAACACCACGGAATATGGATGGCTGGTATCAGCCGGCTCTCCTATATATGATGAAGCCGGAAATGTAATTGCCTACAGCTTTGTTGATCTTTCTATGGTCGATATCAAGAGAGCTATCGCCAATTTCCTGGTCATTCTTTTTGTTGTATCGCTGATAGCTGCAGCTATTATTTGTGCTCTTCAGATCATCATGTCGCAAAAGACAATTGTAAGTCCTATCAATATTCTCTCTAACGCTGCCATTGCTTACGGAAATCACGAAGAGGATGAAATATTCTCCAAAGTTAATATTCATACAGGAGATGAAATCGAAAATCTTTCTGATGCTATGAAGCGTATGGAGCAGGATATCAAAGATTATATTGCAAATCTGACTGCTGTTACTGCCGAGCGAGAGAGAATGGGAGCAGAGCTTAATGTCGCCACCAAAATACAGGCTGACATGCTTCCCAAGATTTTCCCCAAGTTTTCAGATAAAAAAGAATATGATGTTTTTGCCTCGATGAATCCCGCAAAAGAAGTTGGTGGAGATTTCTACGATGTATTTGAGATTGATGACAGTCATCTTGGACTTGTCGTTGCAGATGTATCAGGAAAAGGAGTTCCCGCAGCTCTATTTATGGTCATTGCCAAGACTCTTATCAAGAACCGCGCTCTGCTTGGAGGTTCACCTTCAGAAGTTCTCGAATATGCCAATAATCAGCTCTGTGAAGGCAATGAAGCAGGATATTTCGTCACAGTATGGTTTGCTATATTAAATATCAAAACCGGAAAGGGTGTTGCTGCCAATGCAGGCCATGAACATCCTGCCATTAGAAGAGCCGGTGGAGAATTTGAGCTTTCTATTTACAAGCACTCCATGGCCGTTGCTACACTTGAAGGTCTCAAGTTTAAAGAACACGAATTTGAGCTTGGTCATGGTGATGTCCTATTCTGCTATACAGATGGTGTTACTGAAGCCACAGATGCAAATAACGAGCTCTTTGGTAATGACAGATTGATCGAAGCTCTCAATAATGCTCCTGACGAAAATATGGGAAGTCTTTGTGAAGGTGTCAAGAAATCTATTGATGACTTTGTAGGCGAAGCTCCGCAGTTTGATGACATCACTATGCTCGGCATCAGGTTCTACTAACTTCTCATCGAACCGGAAAATCAAAATATGTATCCGGAAATGGCTCATCTTGCAGAGTAAAATGCCACCATTCCTCCGAGTAAGGAGTAAATCCATTATTAGTCATTATATCTTTTAACAACATGCGATTATGACGCTGAGTCCTTGTGACTTTGTCATAATCGCTTTTGCTTGCCTCTCCAAATAAATCGAAATAACCACCCATATCTGCATCGCAGCCCTTGGCCATATCAAATAAAGTAATATCAACTGTACTTCCTCTGCTATGCCCTGAATGCTCAGCGATAAAGCCCAAGGCAAAAAGCTTGTCTTTATCCACATTTGGGTAAAAGATATCCTTCATTCGCTGATCTGATAGATCACCGGCCCATCTTACAAAATGATCCACAGCCCTCTGCGGCCTGAAGGCATCATAAATCTTAATCCTAAAACCTTCCTTAAGAAAATCATCACTTGCGCTTTTAAGGGCACGTGCCGCTTCTAAAGTCAAAAGAGCTACAGGCGCTTCATATCCATCAATTCTGTCTCCGATAAAGTTATATGATGAATAATAGCGTATTTCATAAATAACGTCAGAAGCTACATCTGCGATATTTACAAAGTCTGATGAGTCATTAGATATCACATTCTTTTGTTCAACACTCATATCATGCTCCTAATATTGATCCGACAACAATACCCAGCCATGTACCAATGACGTAACCAAAGGTTCCCACAAGCATACACGGCCCAACAAGTTTACTCCAGCCCTGTGATATAGCCATTCCTGCTGCCGTTGTAGGGCCTCCAATATTTGCATTTGAGGCAACAATGATTTCCTCAAGATTAAATTTAAATAGCTTACCAAATACAAAGCAAAACAGCATATTGAAAACAACCAGGATAAAGCAGAAAAGCAGAAGAATCGGTGCATTCTTTATTATCATTAAAATTGATGCCGGAACACCAATAACAAAATAAAACAGATAAATGAGCCATGTTCCCAATTCCTTAGCCCCATGGATCTCTTTTGCCTGCTTCTCAAAACAAGATGCAAATATCATAGATATATTAGTTATCCACACATACTGGCTTCCAAAGAAGGTATTAAGCATCTTTAGAAAGGCGTTACTCTGAGGAATAGTGTCTGATAAAAAACCTGCTATAAGCTTAGAGAACATAACAACTATGGCTGCATACGCAAAAGCTGCCGCTATGTCTTTTAACGAAATATCTGACCTTTCCCAGTACTGCGCAGCCAGAGTCTGTCCATTTTCAGTATTTCCATTCTGCTCTACTTCTTCAATATGAGGATGAGGAAAGTGCTTTCTAAACCAAACGCTTGAAGCGATACCTATAAGGATCATAAAATATATAGCCATGTTCAGGTTATCAGCTACAGTGGCGGAAGAAATAAGCATCCCATCTACATGAAAGGCATCTGCAACGGCTGTGAAGTTCACACCACCACCTATATATGAGCCTGTCATCATCGCCGCAACACCGGGAAGCCCATCTACTACTTTGCCTAATAAAGCAGTGCCTGCAATTGCTCCTACCAGCGTTCCTGCTGCCCCTATCAGGAATATAAAAAGAAGTCTGCCTGTATCCTTCCATATCTTAAAAATGTTGGCATTAAGCAGCAGTAATGGAATTGCCAGCGGAACCGCATACCCCCAGACTATATCGTCAAACACCGGTGCGCTTGCCGGAATGACATTGATATTTGTCAAAATAACTGCTATTAAAAGCGTTATGACTGCGCCTGAAATTTTGGCTGCCCATTTGTATTTCTGCTCGAGATAAATTGCTACAAAGCTTGATAAGAACATTATTGAGATCAGTGCCCAATTGTTACTTTCAGAAATAATAGACATAAGAAATTCTCCCCCTAAAATGGCTGTTTATTTTTTCTACCTAATTTATGATACGATAATAAAAGTACTATGGTTATAAAAAAGAAATTAATTTTATCTTTTGTGACATTTGCTTGCCGGTCTTGTGCAACAAAAAAGCGCTTCTTAGGATTTCTCCTAAGAAGCGCTTTTATATATCACATTATCCTTCGATTGCTATCAGATTCTTTTCCGGAATCTTCTTTTCCAATGCCTTCTTAGGCATTGTCAGCGTCAATACTCCATGTCTATAGGTAGCTTCGATGTCTTCCTTCTCAACATTTTCGCCAATATAGAAGCTCCTTGTCATAGACCCTGCGTATCTCTCCTGTCTGATAAGTTTGCCCTTCTTATCATTCTGATCTTTATCAAGACCTTTTGCTGCGCTGATAGTAAGGTAACCATTATCAAGTTCTACTGTTATCTCTTCCTTCTTAAAGCCAGGCAGATCAATTGAAACTTCATAATTGTTTTCTTTTTCCCTTATGTCAGTCTTCATCATCCGGTTAGCTTTTCTGCCATAAAGCTTGCGCTCCATGTCGTCAAACTCTTTCATTGGGAAACCAAACAGATCATCAATAAAATTCTCTTCAAAAATACTAGGTGCTAACATAATACTTACCTCCTTTGCACAAAAACAATTGTTAACTGTTAATGAGCATTGGGACGGAGGGTTTAGATCTTCGGAAACTGTAAGTCCTAACGGTCTTCTCTGTTCCTTTGTTCTACTTTATGTATAACACTATAATTAGCACTCGTCAATAGAGAGTGCTAATTTGGATAAAAATGGCTTGTATCTTACAAGACAAAATTAATATCTCAGCAAGTACCTAATCGCTATTAAAAAAGACACTTTTTAGAATCTCTTCTAAAAAGTGTCTTCAATACTTATCTTATGTATTACTAATTACTCAGCTACGTAAGGCATGAGTGCAAGATGTCTTGCTCTCTTAACTGCTGATGTAAGCTCTCTCTGGTGCTTAGCGCAGTTACCTGTGATTCTTCTAGGAAGAATCTTGCCGCTCTCAGAAACGAACTTCTTAAGCTTAGCTGTATCCTTGTAATCAATTACATTATCCTTGCCACAGAAAACGCAAACTTTCTTTCTTCTGTGCATTCCGCCCTTTCTCCTCATAGGAGCATCGGACTTATCAGACTTTGTGAAAGCCATTGTATTTACCTCCTAAAT